>NZ_JACJEZ010000030.1:0-58651 GCF_014164365.1 Pseudoalteromonas sp. SG43-6 | reverse complement strand
ACTGAACTACCACTCCAGCGCATATTTAAACTGTTATTTTTTCTTATTGGCGGAGTGGACGGGACTCGAACCCGCGACCCCCGGCGTGACAGGCCGGTATTCTAACCAACTGAACTACCACTCCATAATAAGAATATGTTTTACAACCATATGTTGTGTAAGTGTTGGCGGAGTGGACGGGACTCGAACCCGCGACCCCCGGCGTGACAGGCCGGTATTCTAACCAACTGAACTACCACTCCAGCGTGTACTTACAAATTGTCGAAAATTGGCGGAGTGGACGGGACTCGAACCCGCGACCCCCGGCGTGACAGGCCGGTATTCTAACCAACTGAACTACCACTCCACATTTTCGTTGCTGTCTGAGTCTCCCCTGACAGCGGCGTGAATAATACGAACCAACCCCTACTTCGTCAAGGGCTTTTTTGTTTTTTTACAGGTTTTTTAGTCATCTGACATCGAAAGGTTTAAAATTTCACCGGATCTATCACTTTTTGAACCATTTTTGTCGAGTTCTTTTTTTTCATTACTTTGCGGCTCATTTTCAACTGCTGTTTTTTTCTTCAAAAATGGTAAGTTGATTTTCGGCATGATTGATTTTTTCTGCACAAATACACGAATTGCTAACCAACCCAACAGCAAAACCAGTAAATTCCCGCCAACAATTAAACTAATAAATGTAATTGTTGCCATTGATTCGGCTTCCTTAGCAACTCTTTCTATTTCTTGTTGCTGTGCTGGAGTAATAATTGGTGCTGGTAATTCAGGCACCACTTCAATTGGCCGCTCGATTTCAAATTTATAGGTCGGTAAAGTTGCCATAAATTCACGGCCATTCACATTAGTGCCAAAAACAGACAGTTCAACACTGTATCGCCCCCAATCATAATTTTTAATCGTCAGCTGGCGGGTCAAACTGTTTTTAGCATCAAGCGTAAACATTTGCTCTTCATTATTGGGATAATAAATTTTACCTTGGATCAATACCGTCTCTGGTTGCACTATTTGGTTATCGAGGGTAATAGTTAAATGATGTTCTTGCAGGTCATCTTCGGCTAAGGCGATTTCATAACTAAAGGGGGGTTCTTTAACTTCGATAAGATCTTGCACCACGGTGCGCTTTAATAATGGGGTTTCAATATATAGCTCTGGTCGCCATTGTCCGGCTGGGAAAACTAATTTAAATTCACCGGTAAAAATACCATCTTTAGGGCGCTCATCGAAACCACGGCCATCGTCTTTAAATTCAGCAACATTCTGAGTGCCAGCGCCAAAGTTTGCAAAGTCACTGTTATTGGTGCTAATAAAGTCAACATTTAAACTGACCACATCCCGAAACAAGCCCACTTGAATCGGCTCACCATCATTTAGTATTTGCCCTGTAATTTTAACTGTTTCGCCACGAAACAGTAATGGGGGTAATGGTTCGGCTTGTAATTCTACTTCTCCTAACACCACAATCCGGCTTTTCGGCAAAATACTACCAACGACCTGCCAAGGCCCAGGCATTGGCTGCTTAATAGTAATCAGATCATAACTTAGCTCATCAAACCATTGTAGGTTGTCATCTTTTCTCGCCGAGGTTGCATAATATTTACTGCCATCGGGTTTTACCAATACCACTGCTGGTGCACCGGGCTTGCGAAAAAATAATAAGGTGATTTCGTCAACTTTATAATCAATACGAAAACGATTTTCCAGTAAAGGAATTTCATTTTGCCGCCCATCGCGCTGCAGTAAGGTTATTTTATCTTCATTTGTTGCACTGCTGGTGTTTGGTAACATCATAACCAAACACACAACTAACATTATGCTTCTCATGTTTTGCCTTATTCGGCGCGCCATATACATTGACCACCGGCTTCGTTGACTATATTTAATCGCTCTTCGTGAGCGAGTTGCTCATCATTATTGGCTTGTAAGACCACCAGCGGTGGACGGTTTGAATCTAAACGACGCAGTTCTTTTTGTTGTTGCTCACTGCCTTGATTTTTATTTTGATTAAGATTGAGCTTTACCTGCCCCCCCGTCATCGCTAAATAAACGTCAGCTAAGATCTCAGAATCCAGTAGTGCGCCGTGTAAGGTACGCTTAGCGTTATCTACATCATAACGCCGGCATAACGCATCTAAGTTATTCTTCTGTCCTGGATGCAAGTCACGCGCCATTTTGAGGGTGTCGAGAACTTGGCAGTAATCATGGGTTCTTTGATAACCTTGATTGAGCAACGCAAATTCATTATCCATATGACCGACATCGAACGGCGCATTATGAATTACCAGCTCCGCCCCTTTAATATAGTCGAGAAACTCTTGAGCTATTTGATGGAATAACGGTTTATCACGTAAAAACTCATTAGTGATACCATGAACATCAATGGCTTCTTCGTCACTTTTGCGCTGTGGGTTGATATAAACGTGAAAGTTATTGCCGGTTAAACGACGATTCACTAATTCCACACAGCCAATTTCAATAATACGATGCCCTTGTTTAGGGTCGATGCCGGTGGTTTCTGTATCTAAAACTATTTGTCTACGTGCCATATCGAATTTAGCCTGACTCTGGTATCTTTCTATAATCACTTTATTGTACATAAGATCAAGGGAAAACAGTGCAAAAAACCGTAGAGATTTACACCGATGGCTCATGTTTAGGTAATCCGGGCCCCGGCGGTTATGGTATTTTTATGTTTTATAATGACCACGAAAAAAAATTAAGCCAAGGCTATACCCTCACCACCAATAACCGAATGGAAATGCTCGCAGCAATTGTTGCTCTTGAGAGTTTAAACCGCCCGTGTGAGATAAACCTCACCACCGACAGCCAATACGTGAAACAAGGTATTGAATCATGGCTTGCTAACTGGAAGAAGCGAGGCTGGAAAACGGCTGCTAAAAAACCAGTTAAAAATGTCGATTTATGGCAGCGTCTTGATGCAGCCTGCGCCCGTCATAATGTGACTTGGAAGTGGGTAAAAGGTCATAGCGGCAATAAATACAATGAAATTGTTGATGATTTGGCGCGTGATGCCGCTGGCAGTAAAGATTTATTAGTCGATGAAGGTTACAACCCTGAATAATATTAGTAGGTAATTCATCATAAACCATTTAACAACTTAGTTATATGATATAAGCTTTGGATATATTAAATAATGGAGTTGTTAAATGGCAATCTCGATCGAGTCTTTTTTTCATCAGCAAAGTGCTACCTTTACTTATCTAGTGTCTTGCCAAACCACTAAATCTGCCATGTTGATCGATGTCCCTGCTGACTTTGATGCTGCTAGCGGTACGTTAAGTTTTCAGACCGCCGACGAGATCATTGCCCATATAAACGATAACCAACTTATTCTTGAGTGGGTTTTAGAAAGCCACGCCCATGCAGATCACATTACTGCCGCCAGTTATATAAAGCAGCAACTTGCGACATATCATCCTTGCAAGTTAGCAACCGGTAAAAAAATAATACAAGTGCAGGAGCATTTTAGCCGCCTGTATAATATTGATATGCCATGTGATGGCAGCCCATTTGAACAGCTATTTACTGATAACGAGCATTTTGCACTGGGCGCACACAAGGTTACTGTATTAGCGACACCAGGTCATACTCCAGACAGTGTGTGTTATTTAATTGAAGGCAACTTGTTTGTTGGTGACACATTTTTTATGCCCGATAGCGGTACTGCACGCTGTGATTTCCCAGGTGGCAGTGCCAAAACGCTTTATCAGTCACTGCAACGTATTTTAGCCCTGCCCGATGAAACTATTTTATGGATGTGCCACGACTATCAGCCGGGTGATCGCCCGCTTGCCAACAAAACATCGGTACTCGAGCAGCGCACCAGTAATATTCATCTACAAGCCTCTGAGCAAGATTACATAACAACCCGTAGCGCCCGTGATGCAACACTCAGTGCGCCTAAATTATTGCACCCAGCAATACAAATGAATATTCGCGCAGGCCAATTACCAAAAGCACAGCAAAACAGTCAGCGTTATTTAACGCTTCCGCTCACAGTGTTGCTTTGAGGTTTGCCGTAAACCCGCTCCTTTTACTGGAGCAAACTGTGGACGAGCGTGCCATTTAGGCTTTATGGGTGTCAAAGGCGCAACTCGTTTACGAGCGACCAACATATACACACTTCCCATGGGTTTTAGATATTGCTTGGTAAAACGTCGCCATGGCGCAAACCGCGATAAACGGTTGCCTCGTGCTAATGACGAATAAATAAAACGTTCATCACTGACTATTTCAAAACCTAATAGGTTAAGCCAATCTTTTACTCGTGCGGGAGTAAAAAAGCGTCCCGTCCATGGCAACTTTTGACCGCTAAAGGGCAACAATTGCGCCAGTCCACATAAACTAAATGGGTTAAACCCGGTGATCACCATATAGCCACCTGGTATTAAGGTGCGATGTGCTTCACGTAATATATGATGCGGATCGGTGTGATACTCTAAGCAATGGCTTAATATACAGGCATCAACACTGTGCTCGTAAAAAGGGAGCTCATCTATATCGGCAACAACACCTGTAAATGGTCCTGACTCTGCTACGCAGACTTGGTGTTTAATGGTGCTTTTACTGGTATTAAGTTCGCCACTGAGATTACCGAGTTTTAACATGTGATAGCCAAACATTCGCGGTAACCACTTGGCCATTTTACGTTCTATATCACTACGTAAATAGTCACCATGAGGAAACTCTTGCCACGACAGTGGTTTGGGTCCTTCTTGAAAACTAAGGGCTGGTTTCATACGCTGAGCTCGTTATACTGTTTGATATCGTCACTTTATAGAGCAATGTCACATGGTGCAAGTCAAAGCAATTAAAGCCTTTTCTGATAATTACATTTGGTGCCTTAGCGACCCTACAAGTTCGCAAGCATGGGTAGTTGACCCAGGTCAAGCTGAACCAGTGTTAACTTATTTAAACCAAGCAGGTTTGACCTTAGCGGGTATTTTAGTTACCCATCATCATTATGATCATACTGATGGCGTAGCCACTTTGTGTGAAAAATTTGTAGGTATTGATGTATACGGCCCACACAATAGTCCATTTAAAGGGATCACAAAACCATTAATGGACGCGGATAAGATAACCGTACTTGGTACGGAATTTACCATCATAACAACACCTGGACATACCTTAGATCATATTTGTTACACTAATCCTGTGCTTGCTTTTACAGGTGATACTTTATTTAGCGGTGGCTGTGGGCGTTTATTTGAAGGAACCGCTGAGCAAATGCAGCACTCTTTTGATAAATTAAAAAAATTACCGCCTGAATGTGAAATTTATTGTACCCATGAATACACGCAGTCAAATTTAGCTTTTGCGTTGGCGGTGGAACCTAGCAACCGCGATTTAATTGAGTACGCACAGTGGGTAGATATTCAGCGTCAAAATAATCAAATTACCTTACCAAGTACACTCGCATTAGAGCTAAAAATAAACCCATTTATGCGAACTGATATTACTGGAATACTAAAGCGCTTACCTGAAACATATAATCCGAGTACAAAAAACACCTTACAAAATAATGAACCTTGGCAAAACTTTGCAGGTCTTAGAATCTGGAAAGACCATTTTTAAAAAACAATCTAATAATAATCAAGCAATTAAATTTTTAGATAGTTGATTATTACGATTTTAGATAGTCAAAAAGTGGCAATGTTATCTCATTACAGGTAGTATTCGCCGAGTTTTTTACCTGATGCATTGGTATTTATGAATAAATCCCCCCTTGTTTTAGCCTTAGCACTAGTGCTAAGTGGATGTCAAACATTAACATCAACACAACCTGATGACCTAGTTGCTAATCACCCAGAACAATCGCAACTTGAAGGCGCAAGCCCAAATGATATTAGCGAAGCGTTGATGATCAATGCGCAATATCACCAAGTAAATGATGTAGATGAAGCACCTATTTTTGATGATGTATGGGAGCGTATTCGTTATCAACTATCGATTGAAGTCCCGCAAAATCGCCCTGTCGTCACTGAGCGTAATTACTACGCAAGACACCAAGCTTATTTAGACCGTATTTCAAAACGTGCTGAGCCTTATCTACATTTTATTGTAGAAGAAATTGAAAAACGCGATATGCCAATCGAAATTGCATTGCTGCCGATTGTTGAAAGTGCCTTTGATCCATTTGGCTACTCATACCGCAGTGCATCAGGTATTTGGCAATTTATGCCACAAACTGGTGAGCGTTTTGATTTAAAGCAAAACTGGTGGTACGACGGTCGTCGTGACATTGTACAATCAACCCGTGCGGCGCTTGATTATCTATCTTATTTACATAAAACCTTAGAGGGTGATTGGCTCAACGCCATCGCGGCCTATAACTCAGGTGAAGGGCGTTTATTACGCGCCATAAAAAAGAACCGTAAAAAGCACTTGCCTACTGATTTTTGGTCTCTTGATTTACCCAGTGAAACCACCACCTACGTACCAAAACTATTAGCATTATCAGACTTATTAAAACGCCAAGATGACTTTGGGATAAAGTGGAACCCGATTATCAATGCACAAGTTGTTGAAGCGGTTGATGTAGGTTCACAAATTGATTTAGCACTGGCCGCGGATATGGCTGATATTAGCCTGACTGAATTATATCGTTTAAATCCAGGTTTTAATCGCTGGGCAACGGATCCAAATGGTCCTCACTTTTTATTATTACCAACAGATAAAGTTGAGCAGTTTCAACAATTATTAGCTAAAACAGCGATGAAAGATCGTCTGCGTTGGCAACAATATATTGTCGCAAGCGGTGACAGTTTATCGGTGATTGCGAAAAAGTTTGCCACCAGCACCAGTGCTATCAAATCACTCAATAAACTAAAGTCAAATACCATTCGTATTGGTCAGCAATTATTAGTGCCGTTAAGTGACGGTGCAATCAATAGTAAACACTTACCAAAGCAAATGCGTATGGCGGTGAATAACAATAGTCAAAAGAAGCTCTCGCATACGGTTAAAAATGGCGATACTTTATGGGATATAAGCCGAGAGTACGATGTAACCATTAATGAACTCGCTAGCTGGAATAAACTTAAAAAGAATAGTGTGTTACGTTTAGGACAAAAGTTAACGGTTTATCAGAGCCCTACGACCCCTCAGGCGGCGTTAGCCAGTACCAATCGAACAATCACCTATAAAGTTCGCCGTGGTGACTCTCTGGCTCGCATCGCAGCTAAGTTTAATTTAACAGTCAACGATATTATCAAATGGAATGACTTATCAGGACAAAAATACTTACAACCAGGACAAAAGTTAAAGCTTAAAGTGGATGTGAAAAGCACCTAAACGAAGTTATACAGATAATAAAAAAGAGCGTTTTCGCTCTTTTTTATTATCTACTGAGGTAACTTAGCTAACCACTCTTGGAGCCATGGCTGAGTTACTGGCCAAGGTTCAAAATCTTCACAGGCATCGATTTCTAAACGATGACCGATAGGTTGTGCTTGTAAGTCACGAAATAACTCATCAAAACTTCGCCCTGCGCCACAAAACGTATCACCATAACTTCGGTCGCCCATGGCGATAATACCGTATGGCTTAGCAGTTAACATAGGAAAAGTGCTATTCAACTCGTTAAAAAAACCAGCAAGGTTGTCAGGAATATCACCTTGTCCGGTGGTCGAGGTGATCACTAAAATATGTGTGGCTTGCTGAATATCTGCAATGGTTGGTTGATCAACTAAATTTACGCTGTGCCCTGCTTGTTCTATTGCGTCAATAACGTCGTCACTTAAACGCTCGGCACCACCATAAACACTGCCTACAAATATGCTAATAGTTGCCATTAATAATCCTTCTCTTGATGTGGCCAGCCAAGCTGTTGACAAATAGTGAGCATTGCTTCACCTAGCGGCGCTTTAATATTGATTTGTTGTTGAGTATAAGGGTGCACAAAATTAAGCTCAGTTGCAAATAACATTAATCGACGTAATGCAAAATGCTCTCTAAAAAATTGGTTATGCTGATTATCACCATGATTAACATCACCAATAATAGGCAGTGATAAATGTTTTAAGTGACGGCGGATTTGATGCTTACGACCAGTTTTAGGAAAGCACTCCACCAGCGAATAGCGCACTGTTGGGTATTTATCAATTGGTATCGGTAACATTGCTTGCTGCAAGCAGTTAAACTGAGTTTGTGCCTCTTGTGGGGCTTTATTTTGATCAGCAAACTTATCCGCAATTTTATCCAGCTGTTCTTTTAGTGGTTTATCTAAAAACACCGACTCCGGAGCAAAACCACGCACTAACGCGAGATAACGTTTCGAGATTTGATTATCAATAAATAACTGATTAATGTCCCGTGCAGCTTCAGAGCTCAATGCAAACAGTAACACACCTGATGTTGGCCTATCTAAACGATGCACAGGGAACACATGCTGGCCAATTTGATCGCGCAGCATCTGCATCGCAAATTGTGTTTCGTGTTTATCTAAAAATGATCGGTGTACTAATAAACCAGAAGGCTTATTAATTGCGATATAGTTTTCATCACGGTACAAAATTTCAAGCTCGCCAAACTCAACGGGGGCTGGACGTTCATTCACTATTACTTCTCTTCCTAATAACTTATCAAGCTGAGCTAATAATTGCATCACAGCTGCACCACCATTTTTTTGCGCTAACATGAGTTCAGCCATTGGCGCGATGGCAAAATTACTCGGTAACGGCTGTTGTTGAGCGACTAACATTTGCATTTTTTCAATAAATACAAATTGTAACCACTGCTCAAACGCCATAGTATCGTGACAAAATGGCACTGTTGAGTTTAACGCTTGCGGATCAATTGGAGTATTTTGCCAAAGTTGATGCTGTTTTAATAAGTCTTCGAGTTGCGTTAAGTAAGTTTGGGTCTGTTGGTACATAACCACCCTTGTTGATTATCATTGCTTGATTATACCCTGTTCCAACATGGCCTGCTATGGCGTATAATTTAACGAATTTTGCAGTAAAAATCAGTGGATCATTATGACCGAGCAGATCGCAACCTTAGGGCAATTACTTGATGGCGCAGGCACAAATTGGCGCGTTTTTGATATTGGCAGACATATTACCAAGCTAGATAAAAAGCAATTTTTAGCCATTGAGCAAGCACAGATCCCCTATCCTTTCCCGCTCGCAGGCCATGCATGGTTAGCTATTCAGTTTTGGGATAGCAAAGCCAGTAGCGAGCCCTACGTGTGGTTTTTAAAGTTTCCAGTTGATGAGCAAAGCAAACTGGTATGCGCCAGTCGCGATCACTTTGCCAATATGGTAATAGAAGCACTTGGCAATGATTTGACCGGCGAGCAAGCTGACGGGAAGCTTGATAATAACCCGTATGTGTTTACACCTAACGCAAATAAACTAGCTACATTTAATGCACAGTTAAAAGTGTTATTAAAACAACCTGCCTCACAATATTATGAGTACACCCAACTGTATTTTAGTGGCAAACTAGGGTTTGATAATTGGCAAAGTGTGGCAGTACAGGGTATTGCTGATTTTGCATTACGCTTAGATAGCGATAAAAATCTAGCGTCATTACAACAAGCCTGGGAGCAACTGCCAGCTGAAGTATTACAACCGCTCAGCGCAATGCTTGAACATGTTGAAATACCGTCGATATTTAGTCAACAATTGTTAAGCTACGCCCAGCAAGCCATTGCGCAAAAAGATACCTTAGCACTGTGTTGTGCCCTACGTGCAATGTCAAAAGCACAAGCGCAAACACTTACGGCACAATTAGTGGATACTATTTTAGATTCAGAAATTGCCACAGAATCGGATGTTTTACTGACCATAGCAGGACGTTGTTTTAACTTGCTCACTGATCCTGAGCGGTTACATATTTTTATGGACAATTGCGCCCATCATCAGCAAATTGAAGAGCTTTTCCCAAGTATTTTTGCTGACTTAGTTGCAATACCGAGTATTCGACCACACTTATTAGGTTTACTTCGTAAAGAAAATCGCAGCGAAACCCTCGCGCGAGCAATTGGAAGGTTATTCTCGTAAATGGCAAGTTTATGGACATTCATTATCATTGGTAGTGTAATTTATTTGTTTTGGCTTAATCGTAAAGTTGCTGAAGCTGCCAACGCACACGCAAAACGTCAAAGCGACCAGCTACAAGTGCAATTAATGAGTGTCGCCTGCACTAAACGCCGCTTTGGCCTTTTAAAAAGCGGCAAACCTGGTATCAAAAGCGAGTTTATTTTTGAATTTTCCAGTGATGGTGAAAGCGTTTATCAAGGGGTGTTATTTATGGAAAATGAAATGCTGAAAAGCGTTTTAGTGCCGCCGCATAAGATTTAGTAGTGAGTTAGTGAGTTAGCAAGTTAGCGAGTTAGCGAGTTAGCAGCGCACACTGATATTTAATCATTTCACGTTAACTATAAAAAACTAAGGCGTAACATATAGTTACGCCCCAATCTGACTTCGTCCATAATAAGGCATCCATACCTACGCCGAAGCTACCATTTTTATCTATCCCCTGAACGGGTATATATCCAAATACACCCTCACATTGCATCTATGCAATATCCTACACATCCTAGTGTTATCCTCTTTGCCTACCTGGCCGTCCTGCGTTTCCAAACGCTCCTATTACTTCCTGTAATATAATCCTTTGGGCTATCCTTATCATTAGCTCCGCTAATGTACCGCATCCTCGCAGTGTCCTAACTCATCCTTGCATCCGTGTTAACTTGTCCATTTGCTTCCTGCTAAGCATCTTGCTTAATTGCCATAATCCGTTTCCTTGGCAGCAGCTCATTCATTGAGTCTGTGTCGTCTTGACAAAGTAAAGTTTAAAGCAAAGTGGACTCAGCGGTAGTCATAAATAATAATAATTTTCATGTAACAAATTTGCCAAAACAATTTTTTCACTATAAAACAGTTTGTTACGATGAAATCAATCATGATCACAGCGATATAAAAGGCTTAAGCGCACGATAATGTGAGACATCTCCTACAGTGACATTTCCATTATGGCGCTTTATCTTAAATCAATGCTGTTGAGCTGATTTAAATAGCAGTTCACCTTGTACATTGTTAAAAGTCAGTTGTTGTAAGTGCACAAAACCTTCACTGGCAAAAAACGCGGTATGTTTATCTTGGGTTACAAATACAGCCATACCCGATGCAGCTGGATTACCGCTAACTAAATCATTCAAGCCACGCAGTAGATGACGGCCGAGGCCTTCACCATGAAAATGAGGATCAACTGCGATAAAGGCTAAAAAATAGTAATTTCCTTGTGCTGCGAGCGCATTACGGATCGTTTGCTCTTTTTCAATTAATTGATTTGTTTGCAAATAGCCAGCACTAAGCATTAACTTTAAACGCCAGTGCCAATAGCGCTGTGCTTGCAGCTGACTTGATGATTCGAATACACACGCAACCGCTTTTAAACGATCATTTTTATATAAACCAATCAGCGGCTGTTTTTCTTGCCAAAAAGTACTGAGCTCTTCACGGATCAGAGCACGTAATTTTTTTTCATAAACGGCTTTATTCGCCTCACTATAATTGAGCATTGGTTGCAATAGCGGATCATCATGATAAGCTTGATAGATTAAGCTCGCAGCAATACTAATGTCTTCTGCAGCGATATATTGAACTCGAAATGTCTCATTTTCAGTCTCAACTGTCATAGCTAGTCCTTTTTATTATTTTGATTTTTTGTACATCAACAACTATAGGTATATTCCTATCTGCGTTAAAAGGCAAATTCAGCGGGTGTTAAACTCTAACAACCCATCATAAAGTTCTATAACTGTTTTACCGTTACCATCAAGGGGCATGACATGGATACCACTAAACACGATATCAATACATTATTCAAACAACTCGGCTTACCAAGTTCAGAGGCTGAGATTGACACTTTCATTGCTGCTCATTCATTACCCGCCACAACATTATTACAAGACGCCCCTTTTTGGGATCAAGCACAACAACATTTTATTGCTGAATCATTAGCAGAAGATGGTGATTGGAGTGAAGTGATTGACGAACTGGATGTACGTTTACGTCAGCAGTAAAAGTATTTGGCTACGGCCAACCACCTGTTATTATACCCGGCGCAGCACATGTTAGTGCTATGCCTTACTTTAAAGAGTTTAAAAATCGAATGAATGCTGTTGTTTTTGATGCAATTAAAGCCCTTCTTGATGAAGGCAAAATTCCTACTGTAGCTTTAACTAAAAGTAAACTGACACAACCTATTCCATTGCCTGTTATTATTGCTGCTGTTAGCCAATATAAAAATAACCCTGATTCTATCCATAATTTAGCAAAACAACCTCAGCAAAAAAGTGAGACTGTAGACAACTCTAGTCAACTTGATCGCATCGAAACAAAACTAGACCGCTTACTGGCACTACTTGAAAAATAATAAATTAGAGATCCATCATGTTTGTTGTTGATTTAACGTTTGATTGTTACCAAGATACGACCCTTGAAAATGCCGAACAAGCGATAAACCGCTTAGTTAATGCACTGCGCTTTAATGGGCAAATAATGGGAGAAGAATTCCCAACAGTATTAAAAGATGGCTACTTTGTAACGCGTGTTATGTGTCCAACTGATGATGCAATGCACCCGCTCAACAACAGTCCATTTGTAAAACACAGCATTGATAAATTACATAGCGCTGGATTGCTGGCACCAAAAGTAAAAGTGATCGGCCAAGATATTCACTCTAATGGTGCAGATGAGTGTCATGAGCCGTCCAGCTATATTTTATATACAACCTATGTGCATACATGTAGTCCGCTGTATTGCGGTGATGATTTTTTACCCGTTCCGTTGTTTAAAATACCCGCGATTGCCAATGGTGATTATAAAACTTTAATAAAATGGCAAGAAGACTGGCAAGCTTGCGACCAAATTCAAATTAATGGTGCAACGCGTTGTGAATTTCCTGCATTAGATGAAATATCAAACATTGATAGCGATCTTTCTCGTCGCGGTAAAGATATTGCCAAACGTGTTAGCTTTTTAACTAAAAAGCCAGTTTATTATTATTTGTATCGGGTTGGTGGCAAAGACAAAGCATCTGAGCTTGAACGTAAATGCCCAGGCTGTAATAACGAGTGGAAGTTACCTGAATCATGGTTTGGCTTATTTGATTTTAGATGTGAACCATGTGGTTTAGTGTCTAATATATCGTGGGATTTTCAGTAATAAAAACAAAAGGGAACTGCAGTTCCCTTTTTTAGCATTGTTATATTTCAAGTGCTGCAATAAACTCTTCAAGATTAGCCGCTAAGGTATGATGCGGTTTCTTTCCGACATACTCTAAACATACTTCACCTGAAGAAATTAATACTGATACTAATAAGTCGTCTTGATCCGTTAGGCCTATAAATACCGTTGGCTCTTGCTTAAGCTTACGCTTCATCAATACATGCCCGGTTATATTTTGCTGCAGTAAATCAAAGTCATCTTCATTCCAAGCTTGCAGTAACTCCACGCTATGTTGGTTTATTTTGGCAGTAATTGCTCCAGCAAAAAACGCGCCATAATACTCATTCAGTGCTTGTGGAAATTCAACCTCAAGGGCTGCTGCTAAATCAGTTAAAGAGCCTGTAGGACTGCGACGCGTCGCCTGCCATTGGATCATACCATTTGCATCCGCACTGCCAACCTCACAAGGGCTTGACCAATCACTGTCGTGCTCAATACATGGTAATGAATCTGTCTGCTCTAACTGGCGCTGGGCAAATCGTTGATGAAGTTGTTCTAGTTCTGTAGCAATACTCATACTGTGAAACTCATAAGCTTTAGGTATAATGGCGCTATTGTAACTATAAAAGACGTAACATGACAGATTACAGCAATTCACCTGAACTAAAAGGCAGCGTACTTGGCCAATCAACCGAGTATGTAGATACCTACACACCGAGCTTATTGTTTCCGATCGCACGTAAACTTAACCGCGATGATTTAAACATTGATGAAAGTGCCTTACCCTTTAAAGGTCAAGATCTTTGGACTGGCTATGAGCTGTCGTGGTTAAACGCAAAAGGTAAACCTGTGGTTGCCGTGGCCACCTTTGAATTTCCTTGTCAAAGTAGCCATATCATTGAATCAAAGTCTTTTAAGTTATATTTAAATAGCTTTAATCAAAGCCGTTTTGATTCAATTGATGACGTACAGGCTATTCTAACTGCGGATCTATCGACAGCAGTAGCAAAGCCCGTCAATGTTACTTTGTACAGCCCGAGTGATTATAACTGTTTACCCTGTACGCCGTTGCCTGGTGAGTGCATTGACGACTTAGACATTGAAATTGATAACTACCATTTACATGCTAACTCTTTACAAGCGGTCGCGACAAATACAGTGACTGAAACACTGCACAGTCACTTATTAAAATCTAATTGCTTGATCACCTCACAACCTGACTGGGCGAGTATTATTATTCGCTATACCGGTGAGCAAGTATGTAAAGAGTCTTTATTGCGGTATTTGATTTCTTTTCGTACTCATAATGAGTTTCATGAGCAATGTGTTGAGCGTATTTATTGTGACTTAATCACGCAATTGAAGATTACCAAGCTTGAAGTTTATGCCCGTTACACCCGACGTGGTGGCCTTGATATCAACCCATATCGATCCACAGATCACGATACAATACCATTTAACGTGAAAATAAACCGCCAATAATAGTCATTTTATTGTATAGAACCCCGAGCCCGCTCGGGGTTAATTTTCAACTCGCTAACTTTCTAGCTCACTAACTCTTTTAGTTGGTATTGACATACCGCATACATCAACATAATTAGGCGTTTCTACAAACCATGCTTCACTGCGATTTTGACGCGCTTTAATCAACATTTTAAAACTATTAGAATCTGTTTTTAGCATCTTAAATTGACTCAGGTCCTCTTTGCTTATATCAGCTAAAACTTGCAGATCCGTTATTGGATTAAATTTCTCTCCTGCTGTTTCTATGCGTGAGAGCAGATTAAAATGAGCCATGCCTTCTAGCACCCGGCCAAATACGGTAATATTTCTATCTAAGTAACGAGGTCCATGACCTAATGTGACATAAAACTCAGTGCCACCGCTGTTAATATCATTATCCCTTGCCATCGCAAATATACCGTTACAATGTACTTGCCAAGTTTGGGTTTGCGCTTCATTTTGTGCCACTGCAAAGCCATTTAAAAACCCCGTGATTGCAGCGTAACCATCTTCTCTATCCAGTTCGGTAATTTTAAGTGCCATTTTAGTCGCTAAATAAAACTCAGCAGGTACAGCTTTACTTGCAGTGTTAATTACTTTTTTACCACTGGCATCACCGCCTTGGGCTACAAAACCTTCCACAAAACGGTAAACACTCAAACCTCTATAAAAGCCTTCACGAGCAAGTTTTTTTATATTCTGTGTGTGTTTTGGTGCAAGTAATGGATTAAGTTCAATATACGCCGCGCCCGAAGGTAGAGTAATTTTAATGATATTATCAGTGTCTACCATTCGCCATTCTGATGCGCTTACATTACTCATTACATCACTGACTGTTGGTTGTTCAACCGTGTTTGCCACGCTTGTTTGACTCAAGATTAACGCAACCGCAGCTAAGCATGATTTTTTCAACATATCCCACAACTTTTTTTATTATTAGTGGTGCTACATTATTGGGTTAAGGTTTTTTTATCAAGCCAAAATTGTTGTTGCTGAATCGGCGCACTGCGCGGCAATAAGGGATTGCGAAGCTGAACAATTAGACGATTTTTTAAATTAGCTTGCGCAATAGTGATAGCAGACTTACTTAATACCAGTGCGAGTAACTCAGCAGGATAAGGATGACCTTCGGCTTAGCTAACACTTAATTGCGTGTTAGCTAAGCCACTAAAAAAACAAAATAAATAAGCTAAAATATAGGCTCTCAATGCATCATGACCATTAATCTAAATCGAATTTATAAAGAATATCAACATTTTGATACAGGCCACTGGTGATTTCAATGTATAACTGCGACAGTAACTGATAGCGTACAGCCACTTCACTAAGGGAGTCAAAAATCCCCACACTGTATTTCACTTGAATGCCTGGCGCAACGTAACCCGAAATTTCAACTTTGGTTTCCTCGCCGCTACCCTTAGAGCTCAAACTCACATCAGATAAACCAAACGTTTCACCAACTTTAGAAACCATTCCTTCGCTGCGGCTCACCCCTTGCGATAGCAACAACTGAGTTAACATCGCATCGGTTGAGCTATCACCTTCACCTAATGGTTGACCATTTAACAAGTAAGCGAGTGATTGTGCTTGATCCATTGCAGGCTCTGAAAACACTTTGAATACAGGCTGGTCGATATTGCCTGTTAAAGTGATCCCGGCAATAACATCATTAGCTGTATTGGCTGGATTACGGATCGCTTTAATATTTAAGTACGGCTTATCAATTGGGCCACTAAAACCAATTTGCCCGGTGCGAATTATCAAATCTTGACCAAATGAACGATATGTCCCTTGTCGTAAATTCAATTCACCGGTGGTGATCATTGGCGTTTGTTGATCCATTTTAATCGCTAAATCACCTTCAATTTTTGACTCCAAACCAAAAGATTTTATACGCACATCGTTTTCAACAATTAGCTTTAAGTTTATATCGTAATCAAAAGGCACTGCTTGCGTTTGCTTAGTCTGCTTATCAATAATAATCTCATCATCACTGACTCGCACAGCGCCTTCTGGTAACTCTTCGATTTCTATTCGACCATACGGAACAACCACTTGCCCTGCTAGTTTAAAAGCATTATCAACTAAACTTATTTTTAAGTCTGGGGAGATCTTAAAAATCACTCCTTGCTGCGCACGCACATAAAACTGCTCACCAAGTACCGCTAAGTTAACTGCAGGTTGAGTCCCTTGCCAATCAATATCACCGGTCAGTGCTAAGTCACCGCCTTCAGCATCTTTTAACTGACCCTCTAAGGTCGCTTTGGTTTTATCAAATGCGATACTAATATTTGAATCCACAATCGCGACTGGAAGTTGCTCGCCTTGTAAATTCACGTCGGAAATCTCAAGTTCACCATTTAACAATGGCGCACTGAGCGTGCCAGCTAACGCAATTTGCCCGCTAATACTGCCTTTTAATTGCTCTAGAGTACCCATAAAAGGCTGTAAATCGGTTAATAAAATCTTATCAATCATAAGTTGACCACGAAGCAATTGCTGACCAGTTAAATCTTCAGCATTGAGGTCAGCACTGATATCACCAATCACACTAGAACTTAGACGAGCCTGCAATTGTGTATTTTGTTGATCCGCGGTCGCGTTAAGCGAAAACGTTTCTATTGGTAAACGATAGCGCTTATCTTCATTTATAAGCGTAGCCGCCAAATCATGTGAGCTAATTGCTGCTGTTAAAGTTTGTAATTGAGTGTTTTGCCAATTCGCATTTAGTTGGCCGTTCAAGCCCCCTTCGGTAATAATATTCTCAGGTAATAAATGTTTTATTTCGGCTAGATCAAAATTATCCAGTTGCGCTTTAAACTGACCTTGTTGGTTAGTTTGGCTAAGCTGCTCAACGCAAAGTTTGCTATTGTCACTTTTCCAGCAATGTTGCTGCACCGAAAAATCGCCATTGTCGATATTAAATTCAATTGCAACCGCCGGTTGTGTGCTAACACGAATAACATTATCAGTAAGTAATACATCACTGACACGGCCTTGCCATACTTGATTAATAAATTTACCAGCAACTTCAAATTGAGCTTCTCCGTCAGCGGCATCTAAATTAAGTTGCAGTTGATGATCAGCTTTATCACCTGCAGCTGCTATAGTAAAACTGTTGATATGACGACCAGATACGCTCGCATCGGTGAGTTTTAAACTCACATTGGTTTGCCAATCAGCGGCATAATTAAAGTCTGTTTTGAGCGCTAAATGTTCAATCGCAATATCAGCAAAGCTTAAATGACTGATGCCAACATCTAAATTAACTATCGGCTCCAATCGTTGCCCAGTTATCGCAAGCTTACCTTCACCAACGCCGGTAAATTCGAGTTCATTTTGCTGCGCTTTATTTAAATGTAACAGCCCTTTAATATTCCACTGCTTAGTGATATCACCAGATAATGTAAGTTTATTTTCACCACTGGCAAGCTCAAACTTATCAATACTTGCATACAGTGAGTTATTTAAATCAAAGTCTGAGGCAAAGCTAAATGGTATATCGTTCAGCGTACCAGCTAGCTGAGTATTGGTCATTTTCAGCTGCCATTGCTGCTGCTTAGCACTGAAAACACCGTTAAATTGCCCTGAAAGATCACTTGTTAGCGCATCTGTTAGGTACTGGGCTTTCAAATGAGTTAATTGCCCTGAAAACTCACTATGAATACCTTTATCCCAACGCGCAGACGCTGTAATAGTGGCTTTACTCTCGTTCGCTAACAATGACAAGTCATCGACGTGGATCTGGGTTAGGCCACCTTTAAGAGAGGATTTTAACTGTACCTTAGGGTATGCCGCCAACTGACTTTGTGCTATTAGCTGTAACTTATAATCATCAGCATTACCTTTGCCGGTTAACTGCACATCACTAATCTCTAAAGCGTTGTTATCTACTTCAAGCTGCCACTGAGTAATATTTGCATTGACTGAAAAAGGAAAGTTTATCGTTTTTAAATCTGCGTTTATTTTTGCACTTAGCGGATATTGCCCTTGGGTGACTACATCTAATTGCAAATCGTGTAAATCACCATCCACAGCCAAACTGAGCTGATGCTCTGGATTGTTAAGAGTTATTTTTGCCGTAACCGGCGTATCATCAACTAAGGAGGCTTTTAATTGGCTACTCAAATGCCATTGCAAATAGTCAGCACTGAATGAAGGTAATATCAGTTGATTTTTTGCAATTGAGAAAGCACCTTTAATATCTGTAATTTCATGACTTTGCTCACCCTGTACAATCGTTACTTTCGATACCAATAATTGCTCAAGTGTTGCTGCAAGCGGCGAGCTAAAATGGATGTCAGGTAACGCCGCAAGTGCAGTTAGTGGTTCGCTAGGAGGTGATTGAGTCTCTTTGAGCAGCACATCAACTTGAGCAATTGAGAGTGATTTTAACGTCACCAGGGATTGCTCTGCCGAGGCTGACAGCGCAAATTTTGTCACTGTGACATCAGCGCTGGGATGAGCAAGCTTAAACGATGCAATTGCGATACGTTTAATCGAAACTGCTATCGGTAAACTGATTTCATCAGTACTACTGGCAACTGGCAGCTCTGGAACAGTCGCTTCATCATCAGCTAAATTTTGTGAAGTATCGGGCAATACCAGTGCCATGCTCTGCGCACTTATATTTTCGATGCAAATACCTTCACATCCCCACCAATATAGATCGATTTTTAGGTTTTTAGCATTAAAATCTAAGCCACCTTGTTGAAACCGCACATCAAATGAATCGTTATATAAAAAACGGCCATTGTTAATATCTATGTGTAAGCCATCGACTAGTTTGTTTGCGGTATAGGCAATCAACTGATTACCCGGTGCTGTAAATAATAAACAAAATACCAGCACGAATACCGAGGCAAGAAACACTGTGAGTGCGGTGATGATTTTTTTCATTCTTGACATTAAATTTCAGGCCCTATGGTAATACTTAATCGTGTACTGTTACTTTCTTTAGTGAGTCCCCACGCGTGATCAATTCTCACAGGGCCTACTGGTGTTAAATAACGAATACCAAACCCAGCCCCCACTTCTACACGGTCAGTAAAGTCATTGGTCGCTGTACCGCTGTCTACAAATAAGGCTGCTCGCCAACTTTCTGCAAACTGGTAATTATATTCAACAGTACCTGTAATTAGATATTTACCACCAATCAAACGACCGGCTTCATCTTCAGGTGATATTGATTGATATGCAAAACCACGTACGCTTTGATCACCACCAGCATAAAAACGCAGTGAAAATGGTACGTTATCAATATCATCAACCAACATTGCACCAATATTTGCTTTTAAAAAAATCAAATGTCGGTCAAGGTATGTTTGCAACCAAGCATTTTGTATCTGCATTCTGACGATATTAGTAGTTGAAAACATGTCCTTTAAGCCAAACTCTGCCGACACCAGCCATTGATATCCTGATGATGGTGTTGTGCCTCCCTCGGTAACTTTTTTAGCGTAACTGAGCCCGGGCATTAACATTTTTGAGCTTTGCTCTGTATCGCCAATTCGGTATGTTTCACGATCGCGGCGTAAAAAAGCGGTACGAACCCAGTTATCATTGGTCAACCATTGCCGTTGTAGTTGCCCTGTGAGAATTTTACTGTATACGTCGTTAGTTAACTCATCTTCTAACTTGTAACCAACAGAAAAACGCCATAAGTCATCATTTGGATCATCAACAGGGACAGTGTAACCAAGTGAAATATCTTGCTGACGCTGTGACACATTTAAGTTACTTTCAAGGTAGTGGCCATTTTCAGTGATCCAAGGCTTAGACCATTTAAAACGCACTTTGGGCCCCAGATCTGTACTGTAGCCGCCGCCTATTTCATAACTATTGGCAGGTTTGTGTAGCACGTCAACCCTAATAGGCACTTGCTTATTTGCACGATTAGAAATATCAGCGTAAACACGTACGCTGGCAAAATAAGGAGTGGTTGAAAGCGCTAAGTTATACTCAGATACCAAGGTTGCTTTATAAGCTTCACCTTGCTGAAATTTTGCAATAGAACGGATGTATTTTTCAGCTCGAGTTTCTTCACCTAAAACTAACTCACCAAATTGATAACGAACACCGGTGTCGATCGTTAGGATCACTTCAGCACTGTTATTCTTTAATGAAATTGCGAGTTGGTGTGCTAGCCATTTAACATCAAAATATCCTAACTCAAGCAATTGCCCTTCAATTTTTTTACGCGCCGCATCATAGTTACTGTGATTTAAAATATCCCCTTGATTTAAATTAATAGTGTTGATGCTATGCTTGAGTAGAGGGTCATCTTTACCATCACCTTGGACAGTAATACGTACGTCTGCAATTCGTGTTACAGGTCCGCGCTCAATAGTGGCCACTAAGGTTTGTGTTTCATTATTATAATTTAACTTAATGGTCGGTTTATAATAACCAAGTGCTTTTAAACTACTCGCCACTTGTTTTTTTGCATGACTTAACAAAGTACTGGTTGCATTGTCACCTTCTAATTGTTTTAAGTACAGCGCAACGTTTTTTTCAAGATCGCCCTTAATACCATTAATTTCATAACTAGTTACCACTTGCGCAGCTGCAAATACATGAAACGAAAAAAATAAAAATAAACCAACCGCAAAGCGAGTTAATATCCAACTAGGCAAGTAATTTCCTTACTTAAAAACAATTTACCGATAATTATTGAAATAGTACCATATTGAAGTCACTTCACGCAGTAACTCAAATGTGAAAATTAGTACGCTTATGTGCTTTATTTTGGTTACAATAGTCGATACTAATTTGAAATAATTTTATTGAGTTTTTAAATGCACTTTCCTGATGATGACAATGGCCAACTTTTAGCTGAAATCGCCGCTGCGGGTATAGATTTGGCCCAAATGCACAAAATTGATTTCTATATTTTATTTGAGCAAAAAGTAGATGCCGAAAAGTTTGCCACCGCGATAGCCAAAGATGAACTCTCCCCTGCCACCGAATTAGTGCAATGCACAGACACCGGTATTTGGGAAGTGGTAACTCAGGTAGAGATGGTGCCAGATCACACTTTACTTGGCCAAACAGAGCAATATTTAGAAAGTATTGCAAATGGCTATAACGGTTATGGTGATGGCTGGGGATTAATGGATGGCGACGACGCCTAAGTCTAAAATCAGTTAAGCTTATTAATAGCTTAGCTGATTTGCCTTTCTGAAGTTACCTTGATAATCAAATAGTTTATCGGCAACCTTCCAGCCATATTTTTTACTCTTTCTAGCAATAACAAAATCCGGTGCAACAAGCTGCATCTGTCCAGCAATAACTTGTCCAGCTGACTTATATTCTGTGGGTGTTTGACCATTAGCAGTACGCTGAGCAAATTGTTTATTAAACGCATAACGGGCGCCGGACTTTGAGAAATCATAAATTTCATCGCAACTAGCACCATCTTCATCATAATAAGTAACTTTAATAATATGTTCGTTATTTGCAAGGCTAACAACACTTAAACCACTGCAACGTAATACCAATGCATCTTTTAAATTTAATGCAGCACGTAGTTTATCATCAGGATCAGCCATTACCTCATGGCAAGACTGGCACTGACGTGCGGCAATATCATTTTGCGCACCACACGCTTCACATTCTTTAAAGCGAAAACGGTAATCACATTGCTCTTTTGAGCCATCATCATCTTCGAGTAAACCTTGGCAGCGACGGCCAAAATGCTCAATCACTTTACCTTGTGTATCGGTTTTTCCCCAAAATATATTGGCAAAACCACAACCCGGGCAAAGTACTTGTACAGGCTCGTTATCACTATCGCCTTTTTTACTTCCTACTTCGGGGTAAAATAAGTCAAAGCCATTACCTGCATAATCAATTACCAAACACTCGGTTTTCCCTTCGCTTAAACGCAGGCCTCGACCAACAATTTGTTGGTATAAACTAACCGACTCTGTCGGGCGTAAAATAGCAATAAAATCAACATGAGGCGCATCAAACCCAGTGGTGAGCACCGATACATTGACTAAATACTTTAGTCGGCGCTGCTTAAATTCCATAATAATACGGTCACGTTCAGCGTTAGGAGTATCCCCGGTGATCAAAGCCGTTTGTTGTTCAGGCAAATAACCATAGACTTCTTTTGCATGCATTACAGTCGCAGCAAAAATCATGATCCCTTGGCGTTGCTCGCTGTACTGAATAACTTGCTGCATAATAGCTTTGGTTGCTCTGCTATGCTTTTCTAGCAACTGGTTCATATCATCGGCTGTATAGCGTCCGAAGGAATCACTTTGTAAAGAAGAAAAATCATAATGACTGATCGCCGCATCCACTTCCTTTGGCGCAGTCAAATAATGATGCTTGATCATATAACGTAGGGGTAGTTCAAAAATACATTCTCGAAATGGACTCGCTTTATCGCCTCGAACAAAACCATGATAATGACGATAATAAACCCAGCCCATTCCCATACGATAAGGCGTAGCGGTAAGCCCAAGTACTTTTAACTGCGGATTATATGCTTTTAGCGCAACGATCACTTTTTGGTACTGGCTATCTTGCTCACCACTGACACGGTGACATTCATCTATGATCACTAACGAATAATGTTCGTTAAGTTGCTCAAGATTGCGTGACAGCGATTGGATACTGGCAAACGTTACTTGATGTAGCAATGACTTTTGTTTTAAACCCGCAGAAAAAATACTCGCCTGAAGGCCAAAGCTTTTATATTTTTCAGCATTTTGCTCAACAAGCTCTTTGACATGGGCAAGTACTAAAATTTTCTTTCTGGCAATTCGCGCTAACTCAGCGATCACCAAGCTTTTACCTGCACCCGTAGGTAATACAATTAAAGCAGGATCTGAGGTTTTACGAAAATGAGCGACAGTGCGATCAACCGCTTCTTGTTGATAGGGTCGTAGTACATACGTCATAGTGGCAACTTCGAAGGGGTCAACAAATAATGGGGGAATAACTATTTTATAAATAAAGAGGGGGTATATACCCCCTACAGTATTAAGCTAAGTGGTCGGTAAGTTCAACACCTTGAAATGCTTTAGGGCGTTTACCACGGCCAGTCCATTCAACAATTTCACCCTCAAACTCAATACGGTATTTAGGCATTACTTTTGTGCGTTTATCGTGGGCACCGTCTTGAAGATCATCAAGAGTAAGACCTTTTGCTTTTAACAGATCAAGTACTTCTTGTTTCGCTTGCTGCTGCTGCGTATATTTTGCAATCGCATCGCCAAGTAATGCCTGTGCTTTTTCTAAGTCTGATAGACTCGCTGATTTAATAAAAGCTTTAACTTCTTTCATTTTTTACTCACTAAGTTGTAAAGTTATAAATTAGATATGATTCAACTAAATTATAAGCCTATTCTTTAAAATAGGCCAAGCTGATTAAGCAGTTTTTAAGGATTTTATTTAAACTAAGATTAATCAATAAGATTAGTATAGTCATTTATTAAAGTTAAGTGGTTTATTATTCACTTTATCAGCGCTGAAAAATATACTTAACATGCTTAATTAACCTAAAGAGTATGCAATCCTTTTATTTAAAAACGAACGTTCATCTCAATATTTTCGCAATTACATAAATTCATTTGATCACTTTATAATACAACTACATCGACGTTATTAGCGTTTTAAACCGCCCCGCTAAACCAATATCATTAATGTTTTTTTCAAGACCAATAGAATAGGATTGCTTTTGGTCAGCCCAAGATAAACTCGTGTACACATTATCGCTATTGTCTTTAAGTACATAAAGGACCCCAGGGTTGCTATTTACATAATAATTCACCGCGTCCGCATCAATATATACGCCACTGCTTTGACTAAAACTAAACATTTTTATAATCACAGTACCAAACGTATCATTCTTGACAATCTGAGTTAACTGATCCCAACCGCTACCGGCAATAAAATTTCCGCCAACGGTTTTACTCATAACAGTAAATTCTTGTTGCAACAATATATTATCTAAAGCAACTGTGTCTCCTGCAAATTGCTGCGACAAATTAGTTTGGTCTGCGGTTGATTGCGCCGCCATGATTTCAGGTTTTAAGGTGCGCAGAAATAGTTCATGGCCATTTTTGTGCTCTGCAATCACTTTTTCAATATCTTTGATCTGAGATGTGTCCACTAACGCAAAACCATTGGTTTTAGTCTCTAAAGCAAGCCGTAAATAGCCTGTATCTTGGGCAGTATTAATTTTATCATGTTCGTGCAGTTCAATTGGCGTTTCTGTAAAAGAAAACACCTGAGCGCCCTGCGGTTGCGCTGCATGTTCTGCAAGAAAAGGATTAGAATTTAAATCGGGCTCATTAGCAAAAGCTACAACCGAGAATACAGCTATCATCGTTGCACTGAATATCACGTTACATTTTTTCATAATAGGCTCTTTATCCATAAAGAAGGCAATTAAGGGTGTTTAACTAACAATCAGTATAGTCGATTAAACACACAACTTGTACCTATATAATAAAATTATTCTTTTAATTTATATCTCGATGACGGTTATAAATAGCAGCCCTTATAGCGTGTACCTCCCCTTTTAAATTAAGCAACAACCACCTTACTTATATTTAAACAGATACAAAAAAGCCCTGTACGTGCAGGGCTTCAACCATCTGAATAATATTAGTTTAAATGCTAGGTACTAATTTAATTGCGCCCTGCTCTACTTTCATATCTAAAGGTAATTTACTTAATAGCGCAACCTTAGGATCATTCATATTTAATCTATAGACTGGGTTTACAGCTAAAAATCCGTTAATAACTTTCATTGCTTCATCATCAAGCACCGCTAGGTTTCCCTTAAAACCGCCCGCGTCGATAGTTGAATCAAGCAATTTTACATTCCGTAGAAATACCGCTTTTTTCTCACTATCATAAAATGGCGCACCTTCTATTTGCAGCTTCAGACGCACTGGGTATTTAAGTGCGAAAGCATTTATAACAGCACTCGAATCTGCACCTAATACGATTACATCACGATTATCAGGGCCGACATTCACGCTTAAATCATTCACATTAAACTGTACAGGTAACCCCATCAAGCTGACTTCTTCACTAAGTTTTGGTAATTGCTGGTTAAGTGCTGTTTCAATTTCGCTGCTAGTAAATGAATAAACAGATACGCCGTTCGTGGTGTTACAAGCAGAGAGTAATAAACAGCTAATTAATAAAATATACTTCATTGTTTTTCCTTTACTATAATATTATCGTCAAAAACCAAATAAAAACAAAAGCCGCACAACGGCGGCTTTATTTAATCTGCGGCGCCCTAGATTATTTAAATGCTAAATACCGCTTTTAAACGTCCTAGTGTGTCAGCATCAACTGAACCTTGAGCCAGAGCCAATAACTGTTTTAAGTAATAATGTAGATCAGCTTGTTCACCGCGATGCTTATCGTCAAGCATTGCAACCTGCTCAGCCATACGAGGTGCTCCCTCAGGACTGGCAACATTAGCTAGAATTTCCATTCTTAACATCAGTTGCGTAATGGTTAAATGCGTATCAGCACACCCTTGCCATTGTGCAGGTATTGCTTGCTGGTTTTCAAGCGCACTAAATAAAGCGCTAAAATCAGCCTGTGCTGCTTGTTCTGTCAGCACGGCTAATTTACCATCAATGTTAGCTAATAGCTTTTGCATGCGGTTATTTAATTCTTTGCTCCCTTCAAGCACAATTAGCTTAGTGCGTAAATCTAGTAATTGCGCTTTTTGATTAACCGCTGGTAATGCGTCTTCAAGTTCACTCAGTTGTGCTGCGATAACTGCGTTGTCGGCGGCTTGTTGCTGTTTATGCTGAGCAAACTCCTCACTGCGTTTAGCAAATGTCACATCGTTGTATTGACGGAATTTTTGCCATAATGCATTTTCAGCTTTTACACCCGCAAAGCCTATTCCCTGCCACTGCTGTTGCAGCTCTTTGAGCTGCTGACAAGCATCAGCTAAGTCTTCACTTACTGATAATTGCTGTGCTTGTTCAACGAGTGCATTTTTTGCTGCCGCGTTGCTTTTATGAAACGCATTCAACGCATTGAATACTTGCTGTTGCTGCGCTTTATATTGTGTTTGCAAAGCACGGTATACTTTTGGCTCTACATTACCCGCATTACGCCATACTTTATTGATACGATTGTATTGGCTTTCAAACTCTTTCCAATCAAACTCATCGCTCGTCGTATCAGTATCAGCCAATGATTTCATCTGAGTGATAATCGCTTCGCGTTCAAGTTTCGTCGTTTCGCGCTGTTGTTCAAGTTGCGCAAAATGTTCACGACATGGTGCAAATAATAGCTCTATCTTGTCATCAAACTCTTTACCTTGCGCCTGCTCTTGCTCGGTATCTAAACGTCCAAGCTCATTCCAACGACGGCGTAATGTTTTCACTTCGTTTGCACGCGCCTTGGCATCTGTGCAAGGTTGATTGAGCAAACTGGTAATTTCAGTTAGTAGCTCTTCACGCTTAGGGGCAGACGCATACTTTTGCCAATCACGAGCATTTTCTAACTGCTGCTCAAGATCTGCTTTGACTTTTTCAAGACTTTGCTGACTAACTGGAGTTAACGTTTCATACAGCTCAATAAAGCCTTTAAACACACCAAATGCAACATTAAAACGGCCTTGTTCAATAAGGCGCTGAACATCGCGTCCTTTGCGAGTAGCTTGTTGCTGATTTTTTGTTAATGTATCACTAATAGGTGCAACAGCTTTATTCCAGCGTTGTTGTTGCTCATTTAATTGTGCTTTAAAAGGCCCTTGTAACGGCTTAGGTAACTGAGCTAAAGATGCATTCGCCGCTTTATACGTCTGCTTAAATTGGCGATTAGCCTCATCATAATTTGCTTGGTCAATATCGTCAGTGTTGATACTGCTCAATTCTTTTAATGAAGTTTTAAAAACCCTGATCGCTTCACTAAGCTCTGGTAATTTAGCTACTTGCTTAAACAAACTTGTTAATCTGCCAGTCACTTGGTTTTTTTGCCCGCCGTCTTGCAGTTCGCTTTGTGTCAGTGTTTCCTGTGCTTGTGCAACTTTAGCTTCCAACCAATCTTGTTGTATTTGCTCTGGTGTTTCTAAGCCAACTTGTAGCGCATTTTCAATTTCATCACTTAACGCTTCTAAATTTGCCAACGCCAATAATTGTCGTTGCTGCTGAGCTAACCGTTGTTGTTGTTGCTCATGCACAGCTTGTAATTGACTAACTAACTCATTTAATTTTTCGGTTAGTACGGTGTATTTATTTGCAACCGTCTCGCGTTGTTCTGGATTTAACCAAGTTAGATCAAGTGCCTGCCATTGCTGGGTTAACTCACCATATTGTTGAGTAACAAGCGCATAGTCTTGTTTTTCACGTAATGCATTAAGTTTTGCCAAAATAACACGAGTATCATTTTGTACTTTTAATGGCATTTCAATTGCTAAACGCTCATTTTCTATATGCGTCTCAAGGGTTAATTTTGCCTCATCATGTGCATGCTTAACTAAGCTTTTCACTAATTGATGGGTGATCACTTGCTCAACAAGGTGCACTTGTAGTTCGCTTGAACCTTCTTTGAACGCCTTTTCAACTAACTTAGGATTAGCCAAACGTTTTAATAGCTTCGCTCTTACTTGCAGTTCTTTTTCTGCAAATGCAAGTTTTTCAAGCGTTTTTACCGGAGCAAAACGCTCTATGTATTCGTTTTTAATGTGGCTAGATAAGTTACTTTCATCACTCAGTACGGCATTTGATATATGCTGTTCTGCTAATTCTTTTAAACTTTGATCTTGTTTATACGCCTGCCACCACAGCACTAAATCATTGACTTTATTAAGCGCTTTTTTACGGATCTCTGCTGAACTATCTTCCAGAGCTAATGCATTTAAAATCGTCGCATCACGCTCTACATCTAGCTTTTCAATTGCCTCTAAACGTACTTGTTGCTTCGGGTGCTTCCACTTCGGGGTAAAAAGGTGTTTAAAGATCATGTTCACTAAACCTTGCTATTTCGTTGTCTGCGGTAAATTCTTTTTGCAATTGTGCTTTGGTTTTTTGCACCATTTCACCATTAGAACCGATGGTGAATTGCTCATTTGTTTGCGCTACTTTTGCTTGGTAAAGCATGACTAATTGCACTGTCTGCTGCTTTTGCTCGTCACTGAGTACCGTGCCATCAGGCCACTTACCTGTTGCGGCACCATACTGGAGGCGTTCGAATAATTCTGGGGTAATTGTTTTTACGAGATTATCGATGTTCATGTCATTTTTTCTTTTTTAAAGTCACTAAAATAACGCGGTTTATTAAATACCAAATACAACCGATTGCAATGGCTGCGGAGCATGCGTACCACGATGGAGTTTCAGGTTCTGGATGTAAAAAGTATAAACTAAAGAATCCACCTAAAAATATCAGTAAAGCAAAAAAAGAATGATTCATAAACATTTGTTGTTTTTGAATGCGTTTTTCGCGCGCTAGCTGTTGACGTTGTTCATCATCAAGCTGCGCTACATTATTCTCACAGTGAGGGCACTGTTGGTGTTTATCGGATATTGACTTATTACAACTAGGACAACGAACAATTGCCATATCTTTCTCCATACTTCGCATAAAAATCTACGCATAAAAAAGGCGCCTTGCGGCGCCCTTTATTGTACGTGTTTTATTTGTCGTTGTCTTTTTTCAATTGCAGCCAATAGCTGAGATCCGAAAAACAACGAGTATCTAATTTTTACAATAACCAAAACATCTCTGATTACACCACTCAATCCTATAACTGAGAGTCTTTTGATTGTTTTGCGAGACGCTTTTCCCAAAAAGTAGCGTTTTTGATCCCTAACTTAACAGGGTCAAATGTGATATCCCCGCCTTTTTTCTTCTGATCTTCGTAATCGCGCAAACATAATAGCGCAGGTCTAGCCACAAAGAATATTGATAAAATGCCCAATATATTTATCCAAGCCATTAAACCTACACCAATGTCACCAATACTCCAGATATAACCAGAGCTGTTTACCATGCCATATGACACCATAAACATAATCACAAATTTCACCATCACAAGCGGAATAGTACCTTTAAAATAACGATTTAAATATGCGATATTGGTTTCAGCAATATAATAATAAGCAAGTATTGTAGTAAAAGCGAAGAAGAACAATGCAATTCCAACAAATGCTTCACCAAAACCACCAAACACGCTGAATAAAGCCATTTGCGTGAAAGCAGCTGAACCAACTTCAGTTGCAGCATCAACGTTTTGTACAATAAATTGCCCTGCAGGTAATTCACCCACTACATTGTATTGCTGGGTAATTAAAATCATTAATGCTGTCGCAGTACAAACAAAAATAGTATCAACATAAACAGAAAAAGCTTGCACTAAACCTTGTTGGGCTGGGTGATCAACTTCAGCCGCTGCAGCTGCATGCGGTCCGGTACCTTGACCAGCTTCGTTAGAATAAATACCACGTTTTACACCCCAACCAATAGCGGCACCAAAACCGGCCTGTGCGGTAAACGCATCTGTTATGATTAAAGAGAAGATATCAGGTACTTTATCGATATTTAAAAATACCACGATTAAAGCTAATACTATGTAGCCTAACGCCATAAATGGCACCACAATTTGAGTAAAGTTAGCAATACGCTTAATACCACCGAAGATAATAAACGCTAAAACAATAAGAATAATTGCCAAAGCAACCAATTTAAAGCTACCAACTTCACCAAAACTCGTTGAGACCATAGTGCCATCACCAAACACTTGGGTAAACGCGTTGCCAACTGCATTGGCTTGCACGCCCGGCAGAAAAACACCACATGCAATAATTGCCGACACGGCAAATAAAATCGCCAGCCATTTTTGTTCTAAACAGCGATCAAAATAATATGCTGGGCCGCCGCGATATTGGCCATCTTCTTCTGTTTTATAAATTTGCCCTAATGTAGATTCGGCGTACGCGGTACTTGCCCCTAGAAAAGCCACTATCCACATCCAAAAAATAGCACCAGGGCCACCAAAGCCAATTGCTGCCGCTACACCGGCTATATTACCAACCCCTACTCGTCCAGATAACGACACAGCCAATGCTTGAAAAGATGAGATCCCTTTATCTGAGGTGTTAGGGCTAAATAGTAATTTGCACATTTCTTTAAAATGTCTAACTTGAGCAAATCGGGTTAATACAGAATAGAACAAGCCTGCGCCTAGGCATAAATAGATGAGTGCATTACTCCAAACAACATCATTAACAGCGCTTACAAAAGCTTCCATGGATATCCTCTATAGTTATATTTATTATTTTCTAGTTACGATACTCTGCTGTAGCTAATCAGAATGCGCGACATATGGCTATGGGAAATAAGGTAACAACATTACTACCTCCCCTGCAACTTTTTGAATATTAACTTAAACGATCTAAGTTTGTTAACACTTATTTTTCAAAACAACTACTTGTAAAACTTAATTAACCCTTCGTGGTTTTATGCAGGTAACTTAAATATACGGCTCGAACAGAGCTTGGAAAAGATTTAAGTAACACATTAAACAAATATCATCGCTTTATTAGCGTCGCTAATGCCATTCATCGCGATTAAAAAAACTAAGGGCATCGATATGAATGATGCCCTTAGTACAAACGCGTTATCTTAATTTATCTACTACGTTAACAATCGCAGCCAAGGTGTCTTGGCCAAATTGATATGAACGGCGATCTGACCAGCCATAATCAGGATCTGGTAAACCATCGTTATCCTTAAATGGCATTTCAACCGTATAAGCAAGCGCTTTAAATTCTTCTGCAACAGCTGATGACCCCACCGTTAGATTGGCTTGACCTGGCTCATCTTTCGGGTAACCGTGGACATCTTGAAACTCAGGAGTCACTATGTGCAATGCCGCTTTAAAACTGTCTTCTAAGTCTTTTAAGCGTGCATCATAGCTTGGGATACCTTCACTACCGGCTACAAAGTTATATGGAATCGCTTCATCTCCGTGAATATCAAGGTGCATATCAACACCGGTCTCACGCATTTTATTTAGCACTAAATATACTTCTGGGCTATTTTCCATGCTGGGAGTTTGCCATTCACGATTTAAGTTAACTCCTTTTGCGTTAGTACGTAAATGCCCGCGAGCACTGCCATCAGGGTTCATGTTCGGTACGATGTAAAATACCGCTTTTGATAACAATGCTGCTGCATGTGGATCTTCATCATCTAATAACTTATGTAATACACCTTCAACAAACCATTCGGCCATCGTTTCGCCTGGATGTTGACGGGCTGTTATCCAAATAGTTTTCTTATTTTCATCACTTTCGCCACCAATGCGCAGTACGCTCATATCACGGCCATCAAGTGTTTCACCTAAGGTTTCAAGCTGACAGGCTTCTTGGCTTTGTGCCCATGTGATTAGATCTAAGTGACGCTCGTAGCTATATGGTGCAAAGTAAGCAAAATAAACACAGCCACATTCTGGCTCAATCTCAAATGATAACGTGCCATCAGCATAGTTTGAAGGAACACGAAACCAGGTTTGGCGATCATATGATGCAACTGCCTGATAACCTTCCCAGCCGTCAGGATAAGCTGAATTTTCAAGGTTATTGATATGTAATTTATGGCTTTGAAAAGGTGTTGTTTCTAAACGGAAATGGAACCACTGAAAAAAATCAGATAAATGATCTTTATTGATCTCAAGCTGAATATTAAGTGGATCGGTCGCGGCAATGACCTTGATATTGCCACTGTCAAAATTACTGGTGATTTTCATTTTATTAAACCTATATATGAAAAATTAATCGCTAACTCATCGCTTGTTAGTTAGAAATTAAATAACGCCTCACTATAATGGACGCATTGTTATTAAAATGTAGCAAACTGGATACAGCCTACCACATGGCTTGGGTTTTGAAAAAACATTCATGACTAAAAAAGCCAGCGAATGCTGGCTTTTTGTAAAGATTTTTAAGCTATTACCAATTAACGTGGCAAGCTTGGGAATGAAACCTCGGCCATATCGCGCATACAACGCACAACTTGGCAGCTGTAACCAAACTCATTATCGTACCAAACATAAAGTACAATACGGTTGTCATCAACGATAGTGGCGGTTGAATCAACTACACCCGCATAACGACTGCCGACTAAATCGGTAGACACAATCTCAGTAGAGGCCGTGTAATCAATTTGGTCGCGTAACTCTGAATGCAGAGCAGCATGGCGTAAGAACGAGTTTAACTCCTCAACCGTGGTGCTGGTCGCAAGGTTTAAGTTCAAAATAGCCAGAGACACATTCGGTGTAGGTACACGGATTGCGTTACCCGTTAATTTGCCTTCAAGTTCTGGTAATGCTTTTGAAACAGCTTTAGCTGCGCCAGTCTCAGTGATCACCATATTAAGTGCTGCGGCACGGCCACGACGATCTGCTTTGTGGTAGTTATCAATCAAATTTTGGTCATTAGTGTACGAGTGAACTGTTTCAACGTGACCATTGTTAATACCAAACTTATCATTAAGTGCTTTTAATGTTGGTGTGATTGCGTTGGTAGTACAGCTTGCTGCACAAACAATTTTATCTTCCGGTTTGATATCGTGGTTATTAACACCATATACGATGTTTTTGATATTGCCTTTCGCCGGTGCTGTTAATAGTACTTTTGCAGCGCCTTTTGATTTTAAATGTAAGCCAAGGCCAGCTTCGTCTTTCCAGATCCCCGTATTATCGACGATCAATGCGTTTTCAATACCATATGCTGTGTAGTCAATTTCATCTGGAGAGTTAGCATAGATCACCTGAATGTAGCTACCATTGGCTTTTATTGCATTACGTTCTTTATCAATGGTGATTGAACCATTGAAAGGACCATGAATTGAATCACGACGTAATAGGCTAGCACGCTTTTCAAGGTCGCCGTCTTTACCACCACGAACAACGATTGCACGTAAGCGTAAATCCGCATAAGGACCTGATTTTTCAATTAACAAACGCGCTAGTAAACGACCGATACGACCAAAACCATATAACACTACATCGCGTGGCTCTTTGGCTTGTGAGTTTACAATTTCAGCTAACTCGTCGTTTAAATACTCTTCGATAGAACGACCATTTGCAACATCGTTAAATAAATAACCATAAGCCAGTTTACCAATATCGATACGGGCAGAGTTTAAATCCATTTTGCTAATAGCTTCTAAAAACGGAAAGCTTTCGCGTAAACGTAGTTTAGTACCTTCAAACTGTGCCACTGTTTTGTGAGATTTGATGATATCAATTGTACTGGCATTGACGAGAGGACGGCCATATACCGCGATTTCAATACCACGATTACGATAAAGCTTACCAATGATAGGTTGCATACTTTCTGCGTAATCTTGGCGTTCTTGCCAACTATTTGTGTATTCTAACTCGTGAGATGAGGTCATTTTATTTACCTAATTAAACAATTTTTGAACGGATAGCCATAAGACGTATTGAATTTTGAGAGCAACACGCCTCAGTGGGCTTCGCTATTCTAATTTAAACTAACTTTATTCTCCACTGTTAGAGATCAATTCATTACGCTAGAATAACAAGGTAATTATTAAGGTGAGGTTAAGGGATGTTACTAAGAGCAAGTGTTTTACTGAGTTTGTTGGCATTAACTGGGTGTGAAGAACCGTTGACACTTGCAAAGGTGTGTAAAGAAACCCCAGGTTTATGTAATGATTTAAATACCGATAGTCACTGTAAAGCACAGCGTGCTGATGTGATCATGGCGCGTTACCATGAATACAAACAACCGACTGACGATAACAAATATTTATTATTAAAGGGTTTTGAAAAATACGATAGATGCGTATCGCTGGCGGCAAAAATTGAGCATATCAAGTTAAAAGAAAAAACCACCTCACGCGTTGAAGCGCATTTAACCAGTATCAAGGAAATGACACGGTTATTTCAAGATACCAAAAATACTAACCACCCTGGGTTGTTGTATTATCACTGGTCACGCAATAATGACCAATCAGCCCTGACTAAATTACTTGCGCTTGAAAAGGATCCTAGTGTCACTGAGGACGCTGAAATCCAGTTTTTCTTAGCCAGCTACTATATTAAGTTTGATGAAGATAAGACCATAGACTTACTGTATAAAACGTTAGAGCTAAACAAAGCTGAGCAAACTCCAAACCCCGAAATATTCACCACATTGACCAGTTTGTTTTATAAGCAGGAAAAATATAAGCATGCCTATACTTTTGCAAAAATTGCGCAGCTTTCTGGGATAACCAATGTTGAAATATTCCCAATTGAACAACAGCTAACAGCAACAGGAAAAAGTCTCAGCGGATTAGATACCCTCGCACAGCAAACCTACGACAGTATTCAAGCTGGGCAGTTTGTTTCACCACGGGATTTTTAATCGCGTTCAAACTTAGTTTATAGAAAAGAAAAAGGCAGCTGACGCTGCCTTTTTTAATTTATTTGCTCGTACCAACTTCAACACGAGTTTTGAGCTTTTGACCAGGTCGAAAGGTGACGACGCGTCGTGCCGAAATAGGGATATCTTCCCCAGTTTTCGGGTTACGGCCAGGCCTTTCTTTCTTGTCACGAAGATCAAAGTTACCAAATCCAGAGAGCTTAACCTGCTCGCCTTTTTCAAGCGCTGAGCGGATTTCTTCAAAAAACGCTTCAACTAAATCTTTGGCATCCTTTTTATTGATCCCCAATTTTTCAAATAGGTGTTCAGCTATGTCGGCTTTAGTAAGCGCCATATCTAGTCCCTCAACGATGCATTAAACTGTTCAGCCAGTGCGGCCACCACGTTATCAACTACTAGATTGATATCTTTCTCTTCGAGTGTTCTATCAACCGCTTGCAGTGTTAGAGCAATCGCCAAACTCTTATAATTTGGCTCAATACCTTTGCCCTTATACACATCGAATAAGTTTAGGTCAACCAATTGATTTCCGCCAACTTTTTCTATCACTGATAAAATGTCGCCAGATTTCACCTGATCTTCCACTAAAATAGCGATGTCGCGGCGGTTTGAAGGGAACTTCGAAACCCCTACAGCCTCTGGTAAATTTCTTTTTTCAATGGCTGTCATTTCAATTTCAAACACGTAAGTCGCATTATTGATATCTAACGATTTTTGTACTTGAGGATGAATAGCACCAAAGAAACCGACCTTTTTACCTTCAACATAAATCACCGCAGATTGGCCCGGATGTAAGCCATCTGATTGCTCTGCTTTGATTTCAAAACGCGTTATATCATTGGTTAATGAAAGTAATGCTTCAACGTCACCTTTTAAGTCATAAAAATCAACGGTGCGCTTTTCTTCAACCCAATGTTCACCATGTGCCAGACCAGTAATAGCACCACCGATAACTGCAACTTGGTTTACGCCATTCTCTGCGTTTTCATCACGTAGAAATTTAAGGCCATGCTCAAATAAACGAATACGTGGCTGCTGGCGGTTTTGGTTATACATTACTGATGCAAGTAAACCTGGCATAAGGCTCACACGCATTGCCGACATTTCAATCGAAATTGGATGTGGCAAAATAAGCGCGTCACTGTCTGGGTGTAAAATAGCCTGTGCTTTAGGATCAACAAAGCTGTAAGTGATCGCTTCTTGATAACCACGAGTCACTAACGTATTGCGAAATTTGCTCACTGCAATATTGGCTTCGTTATGAGTGGTCATTTTTAATTTAGCAGTCGGAGCTACGTTTGGAATACTGTTGTAACCATATACGCGAGCAACTTCTTCAATTAGATCTTCTTCGATACGAATATCAAAACGGTAGCTTGGTACATCTGCACTCCACACACCATCGACAATTTTCACATCAAGCCCTAAACGGGTTAAAATGTCGGTTACTTTCGCATCTTCAATATGATGACCAATAACACGGTCTAAACGCGCACGACGAAGACGCACTTCAGTGACCTTAGGAAGCTTATCTTTTGCAACAGCTTCAACTACAGGGCCTGCTTGACCGCCTACAATCTCAAGTAACAACGCAGTTGCACGTTCTATTGCATCATGTTGCAGCGCAAAATCCACACCACGTTCATAACGATGCGATGCATCTGTGTGTAAACCATAGCTACGGGCTTGCCCTGCGATAGCAACTGGATTAAAAAACGCACTTTCTAATAGAATATCCGTTGTTTGCTCGGTAACGCCTGATTGCTCACCGCCAAAGATACCGGCAATCGCCAGCGCTTTGTTATGGTCGGCTATTACTAAGGTAGATTCATTCAACTTAGCAGTATTACCATCTAGTAATACCAGCTCTTCACCAGCATGGGCGCTACGTACTTTGATACCGCCTTCAATCGCATTTAAATCAAAAGCATGCATTGGATGGCCAAGTTCAAGTAACACATAGTTAGTTACATCAACCACAGGGTCAATTGCGCGCACGCCACTACGACGAAGCTTCTCAACCATCCAAAGTGGTGTTGTGGCGTCAAGGTTGATGCCTTTGATCACACGCCCTAAATAACGTGGGCAGGCTTCATCGTTTACTAGTTCAATTGATACTTTATCATCAATAGTTGCTGCAACCGCTGGTATCTCTAGGGCTTTAACATCAATACTGTTAAGTACGCCCACTTCACGAGCGATGCCTTTAATACCTAAACAGTCACCACGATTCGGGGTTAAATCAACATCAATAATGTTGTCATCAAGGCTTAAGTATTCACGTAAGTCTGTGCCCACTGGTGCATCAAGTGGCAACTCCATGATACCGTCGCCTTCTTCGCTAATACCCAGCTCCACGAATGCACACAGCATGCCGTGAGACGGTTGACCACGTAGTTTGGCTTTTTTAATTTTAAAATCGCCCGGTAATACAGCGCCAACCATAGCTACTGCAACTTTGATACCTAAACGGCAATTTGGCGCACCACATACAATATCTAATAGCTCATCGCCACCGACATTGATTTTAGTTACACGTAGTTTATCTGCATCAGGATGCTGACCACATTCAACTACTTCACCGACAACAACGCCAGAGAATTCTGCAGCAGCGGGCTCTACACCATCTACCTCAAGGCCGGCCATCGATAACTGTTCCGAAAGAGCCTGCGTGTCAATTGCAGGATTAACCCACTCTCTTAACCACTTTTCACTAAATTTCATGTTATTTCTTCACTCTTAACGGAACTGATTAAGGAATTTCAAATCGTTTTCGAAAAACGCACGTAAGTCATTTACACCATAACGCAGCATGGTTAAACGCTCTACACCCATACCAAAGGCAAAACCAGTGTATTTTTCTGGATCAATTCCCACTGATTTAAGCACGTTAGGGTGCACCATTCCGCAACCTAATACTTCTAACCATTTTCCGTCTTTACCCATCACATCAACTTCCGCTGAAGGCTCTGTAAATGGGAAAAATGAAGGACGAAAACGAATTTCCATATCTTCTTCAAAAAAGTTACGCAAGAAATCGTGCAAAATACCTTTAAGCTCAGTAAAGCTTACATCAGTATCAACCATCAACCCTTCAACCTGATGGAACATCGGCGTATGTGTTTGGTCGTAATCGTTACGGTATACACGCCCTGGAGAAATAATACGCAGCGGCGGTTGCTCAGCTTCCATGGTGCGAATTTGCACACCACTGGTTTGCGTACGCAACACCAGTTTTGGATTAAAGTAAAAGGTATCGTGATCAGCACGCGCTGGGTGATGCTCAGGAATATTTAGCGCGTCGAAGTTATGAAAATCATCTTCTACTTCTGGGCCAGATTTAACCGCAAAACCTAATTCGCCAAAAAAGCTCTCAATCCGCTCAATGGTACGCGTCACTGGGTGTAAACCACCTGTTGGCATAACACGACCGGGTAATGTTACATCGATTGTTTCAGCGGCTAATTTCTCTTCAAGGGCTTTGCTTGCTAATAATTCGCGCTTGTCGTTAATCGCAACTTGTACATCTTGCTTAGCTTGGTTAATTACTTGGCCTGCTTCTTTGCGTTCTTCAGGGGCAATTTTACCAAGGGTTTTTAATAGATTCGTGATTTCGCCTTTTTTACCAAGGTAGTTAACCCTGATATCTTCAAGCTGCGCGATTTCACTGGCACTGGCGACCGCCTCAAGTGCTTGCGCTAATATATTTTCTAAGTTCATTCGATACCTGATCTGTCACAGAAGGTGATTTAAGTAATAGCTAATGATAACTGAAAGCAATGGCTAGATTCCAGACCTTATACCAATCTTATTGAATTCTTTCCCATTCTGGTTAAGTAAAATGGGAAGTTAGACGATTTTGTAGAGAAAACTAGAGTTTTAGAGTGGATTTTATGAAAGGAATTGTCAATTTACGTTGTGCAGCCATCGATGCATGGTCAAGTTTATCAAGCACATCAAGTAGCGCACGCATATCACGACTCAAACGCGTTAATAAAAAGCGCGCACATTCATCACTGAGCTCTAAGCCGCGCATATTGGCACGCTTTACTAAGGCTTCGGCTTTGTCATCATCACTCATAGAACGGATTTGAAATGTCGTACCCCATTTTAATCGTGACTCAAGATCCGGCAGGCTAATATTTAGCATGTCTGGTAACAGATCCGCTGTCACTACCAAGCACTTACCCGGTTCGTTAAAACGGTTAAAAAAATTAAACAACGCTTTTTCCCACGCATCGTTACCTGCTACTAAATGCACGTCATCAATACACAGCACATCAAGGGCATCTAAGCCATCGAGCACCATAGGACCAAAATCAATCACTTCGCGCATTGATAGCAGCATAGTTGATAAACCATGCTCTTGAGCATGAATACAGGTTGCATACAGTAAATGCGATTTACCTGAATCCCCTAAACCACACAAATAAGTATATTGAAAAGTGGTTGCTAAACTTTTAAAGGCATTTTTTAAATGACTCACTTCCAGTGAATTTTCACCACCAAAATAAGAGGCAAACGTTTCATCATCCGGTAACGTCACCGGCAATGCCATTTGCACCGGCTCCATTGCCGGCATTACAAACCAACCCATTGATATTCTAAATCGTCTTGCGCTGTCACAGGATAAAACGCACGAGGGTCAACAAAGGGTTGAAAAGCGCGGTCGAGCTCTAAGGCTTTTTGTAAATCATGCATACTGCCAGTATGATTTATCGCAAAACTAACCATATCAGCGGTACGAGCACGAATTGTCACTTGGGTAACCACGCTTAAGCTCTGTAGCTGACGTTTAGCAAGCTCTATATCGACAAAGTTAGTGGTGCCTTTTAATTTAAACACCGCTTGGGCAAGTTGCGTTGTAGAATTTGGATCAACCGCATATTCATTGGCCAAGCCTGCCGCTAAACTGTCAATCATTAAGGCTATGGCTTGTTGTTTATCACCGGTTACTCTGTTTGCTTCAAACAGCTCATCGTTAGTAAAACGCCAATCCAACAGCCAAACCTCACTGTCAGGTTGTTTGTATAAACGCGCGGTAATACTGCGCTCTGCACTATAGCGGCTTGATGCCTGCTCGACTGGCGTAGAGAAATTTCCCCACACTTCAGGTATTCCCACTAATGCACGGTCTTGTAAATCAAGTAATGGCACCACGACAGGCAAACCACGTCGCGCTGCGGTGCTATAAATTAGTTGCTCTAACTGCGGATAGCTTTCTTGGGTAACAAGTTCGCGACGCCAGTTATCTTCAATGGCAAGCCAAATAGCCACCAGCGGACGACGCGTCCCCCACAATGGTAAATTAAGTTCTTTGACGAGTGCGTTGATTTTGTTTGCTTCAAATTTAACCACGAGGTTAAGCTGACCATTGGCTTTTTCGTCGTATTCAAATTTGAGCATGTAATCTGATATATCTTTACTACGTCGCTGAGCCGTTGGGTTTTTGTCAGCATTTGGATCGCCACTGACCTTAACCAGTACATTTAGCAACGCTTCGCGGCTGGCGCTGAGTCGAGCATCGCGAGATTTGTCAGATACTTTTAATACGTCCTGATATAGATCAGTAACTTCAACCGCAGTTGCAGTGAAACTTAGGAAAATGGTGGTAATAGCAATAAATAATCTAGACACAGGGCATTAGTTCTTGGTTTTAAACTGATTTGATCCTAATTCAAAGCACCCAACAAAGCAAAAATATATTTGTTAAAACCCACTTACAAATAAGTGTTTGTAATCAATACACAGAAGATCACAGCGGCATCCTCTATAAGGATCGCAATTAGCTTACGAATAAGTGATAAACCGGAGCTTTATCGCGGGTGCTAACAATCTCATAATTGCGCTTAACTATCCCAAATTGGTTTCTAACGCTTTCGAAAACCATTACTATTGCGCATTCTATTGCAGCAACTAACGGATGCTTACATGCTCGACTTCGCAGTGCTGGGGGTATTTATACCCACCTTCTTTTTTGTCTCTATTACACCTGGGATGTGTATGACTTTAGCCATGACCTTAGGAATGAGTATTGGCGTGCGCAGAACTATGTGGATGATGATTGGCGAATTACTTGGCGTTGCTATTGTGGCTGTTGCAGCAGTCGCAGGGGTGGCAAGTATTATGCTCAACTACCCGACACTATTTAACGTATTAAAATGGCTCGGTGCAGGTTATTTAGTCTACATTGGCATTTCAATGTGGCGAGCAAAAGCAACCATCAAATTAGGCGCAGACAGTAAATTAAAAGTATCTCGCCAAGCACTATTCTCACAAGGCTTTATCACCGCGATTGCCAACCCTAAAGGCTGGGCGTTTATGATTTCCCTGCTACCCCCATTTATAAATATTGACTACGCGATTGCGCCACAATTGAGTATGTTAGTCGCCATCATTATGCTCAGCGAGTTCACTTGCATGATGCTCTATGCCACTGGCGGTAAAAGTTTACGGCTGTTTTTAAACCAAGGTGACAATATCAAGTGGATGAACCGCATCGCTGGTAGTTTGATGGTCGCGGTTGGTATTTGGTTAGCAGTTAGTTAGCGGCCAACTAAGCACACGACTCACGCGCAATATTCACGACTGAATATTGCGCGCTAAATTTACATCTCTGTTACATCAGCGTTTAATCGCTATTAAACAGCACCTTTTTCATACTGCTCTTTTAAGGCAATCACTCGCTCACGCAATTCATCTGCAGTGACTGCATTGGCAGCAATAGGCTCGCCAACAGTCACAGCGACCAGCGACCATTTCAGTCGTGGAAGTCGCCATTTTGCTTTACGACTAAACATGCTGCCCCATAACCCGCCTAGATGAACAGGTATAACGGCCACCGGTGAACGCTGTATAATACGTTCAATACCACGGCGGAAAATATCAATCGAACCATCGCCAGTTAGCCTCCCTTCAGGGAAAATACCCACTAACTCACCGTTATCTAATGCTTTAGCAACCTCATCAAATGCTTCTTGAAACGCCTGCGGATTAGATTTTTCACTGTCAATTGGGATAGCTTTGGCCATTTTAAATAACCAATGCAACGCGGGAGAATAATAAATGGGGGCAAATACCATAAATCGAATAGGCCTTGGTGATGCCGCTAAAATAAACATCCAATCAACAAAGCTGACGTGATTACTCACCAATACTGCTGCGCCTTCACTAGGAATATTATGCTCCCCTTTGGTACGCACTCGATACATACAAATGGTCAATAAATAAATAACAAAGCGTAAGAAGAACTCTGGCACCTTGGTATAAATATACACAGAGATCAGTAAATTTAATCCTGCCAGTAACAAGAATAACTGTGGGATCGTCCATGCAAATATAGATAGCGTTACAATACTTAACACCGCACTGGCGACCATAAACAACGCATTTAACACATTATTAGCGGCGATGATGCGTGAACGGCTTGATTCGACGGTGCGTTGTTGGATCAAAGCGTACAATGGCACAGTATAAAAACCAGAGGCAATGCCAATGCCGGCCATCCAAATAAAATGCCAATACATGTCACCAGTATGCAGTATTTGTGAAAGTGTAAATAATTCTTCGCTTGGTAGCTGGTAAAAGTTCATTGCAGGCTCTTGGCTCAGTAAGTACAAAAATAATGTGATCAACAACGCGCCAAATGGCACAATACCTAATTCTATCCGCGAGCGAGACAACTTTTCACACAACAGCGAGCCTATTGCGATGCTCAATGAAAATACCACCAAAGCGCTGGTGACGACCAGCTCATCGCCAACCATGACATATTTCACATAATTTGGTAGCGCCGTTAAAATAATCGCCCCTATAAACCAAAACCAACTGATACCAAGTACCGACTTTCCGACCGACTCAGTTTGTGAATTAAGTACCCTAAATAGGCTTTTGGTGGATGAGAAAATATTAAAAGTAAACACTAAATTAGGATCATTCGCGGCACTAATTGGAATAGAGCGACTACTCAAATAACCAATAATCGCAAGGCTTATAATTGCCACACAGATGACCGTTGGCCCCACCGTTTGGGTAATGTAATACGTGCCAAACGTTGTGCCAATCAATATAGCCACAAATGTCGCAGATTCAACAAGGCCATTGGCTTTGGTTAATTCATCTGCTGCCACGTGCTGCGGTAAAATGGAATATTTTAGCGGGCCAAAAAAGGTACTTTGTAACCCTGTTAAGAATACCGTGGTTAACATCAACCAAACAGATTGCGTTGAAATGGCAACAGCGCCTACTAGCATAATCGGAATTTCGGCAAGTTTTACGGTGCGGATTAATTTTGACTTTTCCTTTTTTTCAGCAATTTGTCCCGCCATCCCTGAAAATAAAAAGAACGGTAGAATAAATAAGCCTGCCGCTAAGTTAGCATAAAAAGCGCCATCGGCAACATTTGCCGTTTGAAAAATCAATAACAGTAGCACCGCTTGTTTATAAATATTATCATTTAACGCAGAGAAAAACTGGGTGACAAAAAGCGGTAGAAAGCGCTTACTCTTTAGTAAAGCACGCTGATGTTTTTTATTATCTTGCATTGTGATCCTTACAAATTAACCAAACTGGTGAAAAAGAGACTCCAGCTACTAAAAATAGATTACCCAGTTATTGGATAAATTACGATCAAACTTTTACCACCAAGGTATAAAAACAAAAAACCTGCATAACAGACGTTAATGCAGGTTTTAAATTAATGCGCTTCTAAGAGCTAATTTTGACTAACCACTCGTCGGCCACTAAATGCATGCATTAATGTCATGCCATCGAGCAAATCAAGTTCGCCACCGACCGGAATACCATGGGCTATCCGCGATGCATCAACTTTATAACGGTGACAAAGCTGGGCAATATAATGCGCTGTAGTTTCCCCTTCAACTGTAGGGTTGGTCGCTAATATAACCTCGTTTATCCCACCTTGTTGCAACTTACTTTCAAGAATATCAAGGCCAATTTCATTTGGACCAATACCATCGATAGGTGATAAATGTCCCATCAATACAAAGTACAAACCTTTATACTGGCCAGTTTGTTCAATCGCCAACACATCGGTAGGTGATTCAACCACACATAAAATTCCGCTATCTTGACGTTTGGGGCTTAAACAGATTTCACACTGCGGCTGCTCTGCAAAAGTACGACACGATTGACAGTGTCCTATTGCAGTCATCGCCTTGATAAGTGCATTACCAAGCTGAGTGCCCCCTTTACGGTCGCGCTCAAGCAGATGAAACGCGATGCGCTGCGCTGACTTTGGGCCTATGCCGGGCTGACAGCGTAGTGCTTCGATCAGCTGGTTTAAACTCTCTGAAAGTTGCATGTTTTATCTTAAAACGGCATTTTCATACCTGGTGGTAATTGCATACCGCCAGTTACTTTACCCATGCGCTCTTGTGTTTCTTCTGCTACACGGCGTACTGCGTCATTACACGCAGCGGCAAGTAAGTCTTCAATAAGATCTTTTTCGTCTTCCATTAAACTTTCATCAAGTTCAACACGGCGAACATTATGGTTTCCAAGCATGGTTACTTTAACTAAACCAGCACCTGCTTCACCAACCACTTCTAAGTGAGCAATTTCGTCTTGGGCTTTTTGCATGCGCTCTTGCATTTGCTGCGCTTGCTTCATCATGTTACCCATTCCACCTTTAAACATAACTTTCTCTCTTTCTATTTCTAATTGCCATGAAGATAAGGGCTATTGCAATGAATTACAATGCCTGAATACTGTTTTCATCGATAATTGCAGAAAATAGCTGCTGTAACTGTACGATATTTTCATCACCGTTGATCACATCGATTGCTTGCTGATGGCGCCCTGCATCGATCTTTTGCTGAATTAAGTAAGGCGAATCTATCACCCCAGGGGCAAAATTGATTGTCAGCTCAACATTATGCCCGTAAATACTGGCCAGCGCTGCACTAAGCTTTTGCCTTAACATCGGGGTATCGAGATGTTTTTGCGATTCATCCACTTCTAAGTGCAGCTGTTGTTGTTGCTTTGAATAAATTGAATGCAAAGCAAATTGACGCATCCGCCCGCCAAGTCCCATCCGCTTAATTAAGTATGCCCACTCATCTTGTTGATGTGCAAAACGAATATCGCTGATCGGGCTTTGAAAATCATCCGGTATTTGAATGTTTATTTCAGGCTCAGGTGCAGCAACTACTTTTTGTGGATTAATTTGCTCTAGCAATTCCGGTGCTAAATTCTCAGTAATAGTCTGATGTTTTTCTTTAAAGTCAGGTTTCACACGCTTATTTGCGGCGATATTCGGCGTGTAACCATCAGTCTCAGGCTGACTACTTGCCCCCGTTATCTGGGGCTGTGACTTTTTTACCGCAGTACCGCGCTCAACCGCAGCTGGTTTATTCGTTGATGGCGCCACAGGTGTTTTACCACCAGAGAGCGTACCTGCACCGGAAATATTTCTATCTCGTAAAATACGTGCAATTGCAGACTGCGCTTGTGCTTCTTTTTGGCTAATATCTGTGGTATCTGAATAGTCAGAGAATGAGCTGTTATTTTGTGCTGGAGCGGTTTGCTCTGCGCTATATTGATGCTCAGGCAAAGATTGTTCTGGCGCATGCTCAAAGCCACTATGAAAGCCCTGCTCCACTGCGTTATTCATTACCTCATCATATTGGGATACTAATTGTTGCTCAAGCTCAGCATCTGAATCATGCTCATTACCATGCGCGGCTTCGTGCATAATTCCCGAATTTGTATGTGGTGCAGTAGTAACAGTTGACTGCGTATCGACAGGTGCTGTTTGCTCACCGGTTACAGAGTGTTCAGTTGTTGCAACGACTTGTTCAGGCGCACTCACGGCCGTTTTTAGCGGTGCAGCTTGAGGCAATGATACTTGGTTATCAACAGGCTGTGGTGTTGCAGGCTTATTTTTATTGAGAATATCTCTCAATGCTGCTGAGCGAGACCGGTTGTTATCGGCCGCTGGTGCCTGCGCCGCAGTACTTGCAAGCATTTGGCTATCAACTGGTTGAAATGCCAGTAAGCGCAGCATAACCATTTCAAAACCTAAACGAGGCTCTGGCGCCCATTGTAAGTCTTTTTTGCCATTAAGCAGTAATTGATAATAAATTTGGATTTGTTGTGAATCGCAGCTCTTTGCTACTTCATTAATAAACTCGCGATTATATTCATCTAACTTGGCGGCATCGGGCACTAATTGGGTTAATTGTGCTAAATGTGTAAGGCCAATTAGATCATCTAACAAAGCAATATAATTTGGGTTTTGGGTGGCAACTTGCTCGATTTGCGCCATCAATGCATGGCCGTCTTGGGCTAATAATGCAACCAGCAAGTGCTGGCTATAATGGTTGTCCATCAACCCTAGCATTGCTTGCACCGCTTGATGCTTAATATCACCATTCGTTTGAGCAATCGCTTGATCAGTTAAACTCAATGCATCACGCATACTGCCATCAGCAGCTTTGGCGATAATTTGCAGGGCTTGAGTTTCAAAACTTAATTTTTCTTCACCTAACACATATTCAAGTTGTTGGAGTATTTCAGGTTGCGATAACGCATTAAGATTAAACTGCAAACAACGCGATAAAATGGTGACAGGCAGTTTCTGTGGATCCGTCGTCGCTAATAAAAACTTAACGTGCTCAGGCGGCTCTTCCAAGGTTTTTAATAATGCATTAAAACTATGCTTTGAAAGCATGTGTACTTCATCGATCAGGTACACTTTGTAGCGACCGCGAGTTGGCGCGTACTGCACGTTATCCAATATCTCACGGGTATCTTCAACTTTAGTGCGCGATGCGGCATCTATCTCAAGTAAGTCAATATAACGACCAGTTTCGATATCTATACAGCTGCTACACTTGCCACACGGTTGCGCCGAAATGCCTTCATCACAATTTAAGCTTTTTGCAAAAATACGTGCGATGGTGGTTTTACCCACCCCGCGAGTCCCAGTGAACAAATAAGCGTGATGCAGTCTGTTTTGTGTTAAAGCATTAATAAGCGCTTGTTTCACATGGGACTGACCGACCAATTCATGAAAGGTCTGTGGACGCCATTTTCTCGCTAGGACTTGATAACTCATTAATTATTCGCCTTCGAATTCAACCAATTTCAGGATTTTAATCCCCATTTTTGCAATGCGTTGCTCGCCACCTAGTTCTGGTAAAGAGACTACAAATGCTGCATCTGTCGCATGACCACCCAACTTATTGACTAATTTAGCGGTCGCTTCAATGGTACCGCCGGTTGCCAACAAGTCATCTACTAAAAGCACTTTGTCACCTGGGACAATGGCATCTGTATGCAGCTCTAATACATCTTCACCATATTCTAGCTGGTAATCTTGAGAGATCACTGCACGTGGCAGTTTACCCGGTTTACGCACTGGAATAAAAGGAATACCTAATGCATATGAAAGCGGTGCACCGAAGATAAAACCACGTGATTCAGTACCTATAATCTTGGTAAAACCTTGATCTTTATAAGCTGAAATAAATGCATTAATTGTTGCTTGAAATGCAGCGGGATTAGCCATTAGCGTAGTTACATCACGGAACATAATGCCTGCTTTAGGGTAATCTGCAATAGTAGTTATGCTATCTTTAATGATAGATGGAGTTACTTGAGTCATAATTTAAACTGTTTTATCTGTAATATTACAAAGCAGACAATTATAACATCACAAAAATGAGTTGTCGGTAAGAAGTTAAATAATTAAGTAATAAGACTGCACTATATACAGCCTTATTATAATTTAGCAGTGCTAAATTAAGAGACTGTGGTGATCCAGCCTAGGATTGCATTTAAACAGCCAATTCCTGCAAACACAGCTAAGAATGCAAGAAAATACATTGCATTAAACGGATCTTTAAAATCTTTATCTTCTGACATAGGTACTACCTTTTATTAAGCGCGACGAATTAAGGCGCACATAATAGACGATGTAAAATAATCAATAAAGACTTTAAGGGTGATTTTTTGTCACGATAACGCCACGCTCTGCCATTGCATGTAATGTTGCTGTAGCACCTTGCACAAGCTGTTCTGTAGTAAATTGCGGCGCTTGTAAAGCAACTTGCTCCACCAACGAAGCTAATTTGATACTCGGTGTTGTATCTATAATCGCCAGTAATAATGCGGTCATTGCATTGGTAGCAAGAAATTGTACTTCGTCGTCGGTATCGCGATACACCACAAAATAATGAGGCTGTTCACTAGGCTGCTGTGGTTGAAAATCAACACTAATATGCTGTACAGCAAACTGATAACTTAAATTTCGCGCGCAACTACCCATATAAAGAGGCACATTACTCAGCGGTGCATTAATGATGCAATCAGTTGGATCCGCATGCGCAACCGAGACATCAAGCTCAATCCATTCATAATGAGCAAGCTCAAGCATAAAGGGGGGATCAATTTCTTGCAATTGGTAATCACTACTTAAATACGCAATAAACTCACCAGCAATATCCAAAAAATAAGGTGATTGACAATCGTGTTCAGCAAAAAATTGGCGAACTAATCTTAACCAATTGTTATCGCTGTAGAGTGTTTTCAGAACCGGAAATGCTGAGGAAATAAAGCCATTGATATTATTGAAAAATAAATCACGGTAGATCGCCATACGACGTTCTTCAATGTCATCGGGCTTTGGTTGTGTATCTGGCGCTCGAATATGCGCCATAAACGCTTGTTGGGTTTCAATAAAATTCATATCAGGCACTTTCTTTTCGCTGTATTATTGCGTGCTTGGCTTGTAGTTGATGAATTATATCCAGCTCTTTGGTAAGCTCAGCGATAGCTGGAATATTAAAATCACGTTCCAATAAAGTCGCAAACACCCCATGATGTTGATAAGCACGGTCAAGTAATTGCCAAACAGGGTCAATCACGTCAGCACCGTGAGTATCAATAAGTAAATCATCCGCCTCGTTGAAATGCCCTGCGACATGACCATACGCTATACGTTGCGATGGCAAGCTAGCTAAAAAATGCTCTGCATCATAACCATGATTTATCGAATTCACATAAATATTATTTACATCGAGTAATAACTTACAATCAGCTTGCTGTAATATTTCAGTGGTAAATTCTAACTCGCTCATTTGCTGACCAGGTGCGGCATAATAAGACACATTTTCGATAGCTATTTGCTGTTCGAGAATATCTTGCACCTGTTTTATCCGCCCAACAACATGGGCAATCGCAGCTTCAGTAAATGGGATCGGCATCAGATCATACATGTGGCCGTTGCCGGAACAATAACTAAGGTGCTCACTAAAAAGCTTAACGTTATGTGCTTTGAAAAAGACTTTTAAGGATTTAACAAATTCAATATCTAACGGTTCAGGTGAGCCGATCGACAATGACAAGCCATGACAAACAAAATTATTTGTATCGGTCAGTGACTTAAACTGCTTAGCAAAGCGACCACCGAGTTTTAACCAGTTCTCAGGCGCCACTTCCATAAAATCAATTTGCTTTGGTATCTGCGTCAATAATTCATCGAGCATTTCTCTGCGCAGCCCAAGCCCTACCATGCCAAATTCACTGTTACTAGATACAGTCATATCCACTCCTTCATTTAAAAGGGCCACAATGCGGCCCTTTTATAAACAAACTACTTAACTAAAGTGCAGGTTACATAACTTATCTAATTAATGGCTACCGCATTTGCCTTCTTTGTTAGCTTTAGCATCACCGCCGCACTTGCCTTCTTTGTTAGCTTTGTCGTTTTTAGCGTCGCCACCACATTTGCCTTCGCCGCACTTGCCTTCTTTTTTAGCTTTATCGTGTTTAGCATCGCCGCCACATTTGCCTTCGCCGCACTTGCCTTCTTTGTTAGCTTTGTCATGTTTAACATCGCCACCGCATTTGCCTTCGCCGCACTTACCTTCTTTTTTAGCTTTGTCGTGTTTGGCATCGCCACCACATTTGCCTTCGCCGCACTTACCTTCTTTTTTAGCTTTGTCGTCTTTAGTTTTAGCATCTCCACCGCATTTACCTTCGCCACATTTACCTTCTGTAGCATCGACTTGGTAGCCCGTTACCATTTGTTGAAATTCAAATGGATTCGCTTGAACATCTGCAGAAATAAAACTTGTGCTGCCTACAACTACCGCGCCTAATGTTAACGCAATTGAATTTTTTTTAAGTGTATTCATTTTATGACTCTCTCTAAACATGTAAGGGGTGTACTAAGTAGACCTTGCTACAAAAATAATATTTCACTTAATCGCAACTTTTTATTTGTTAGTTACAATAACGCTACAAAAGAGTGAACAATTGAAGTTAACTATGGGAGTAAAATTGGCATTTATCAATGTTATATTTACAGGTAAACTACGTCTCCTTTTATCAAGTCAAAGTGCCCCTATCATGAAATTAGTTTTAGCGCCTATGGAAGGGGTTGTCGATTTTAAAATGCGCCAACTACTCACCGAAATTGGTGGTTTTGATTTATGCGTCACTGAATTTGTACGTGTTATCGATGCCTGCTTGCCTGATAAAGTATTTCATCGCTATTGCCCAGAGCTAAATAATAACGGTTTAACGCGTTCTGGCACTCCTGTGCGTATCCAATTACTTGGCCAAGTCGCACACGCATTAGCTGAAAACGCTGTCAGGGTAATTGAGCTTGGCTCTCACGGCGTTGATCTTAATTTTGGTTGCCCTGCGAAAACAGTCAATCGCAGTAAAGGTGGCGCTGTGCTGTTAAAAGACCCTGAACACATGTATGAAATCATTAAAGCAGTCCGTGATGCCGTGCCAAGCGAGCATCAAGTAAGCGCTAAAATTCGTTTAGGTTTTGATGATGACAGTAACAGTCAAGAAATTGTTGATGCCGTTGTTAGTGCCGGTGCCAATAGTATTGCTATACATGCCCGTACAAAGCGAGACGGTTATAACCCGCCCGCTTATTGGGAGAAAATTCCACCACTGATCAAAGATAAAAACATCGCCGTAGTCGCAAATGGTGAAATTTGGCAAGTAGAAGATGCACTACTTTGCCAGCAACGTAGTAGTTGTAAAGACTTAATGCTTGGTCGCGGTGCACTGTCGCATCCTGATTTAGCACGCAAAATAAAAGCACACTTTAATGATGAGCACTATGTTGGCTTAAAGTGGGAGCATATTCTCTATCATCTGATCCATTCAGCCATACATCATGACCCCGCGAAAGATGAAAAGTATTTTGCTTCTCGTACTAAGCAGTGGCTGGGCTATTTAAAACGCCAATATAGCCAGGCCGATATTTTGTTTGATGAGATCAGACGCCTTAAAACAAAAGAAGATGTTGCCGATGTTTTGAAAAAATACGCTATCGCACCTTAATTTGACACACATCATAGTCGGCTTTTTTAAATTAATGAATACTGCAGCATTGCTCAACGAGGACAATGACAATGATCAATGCTCAATATCACCTTCAACAACTTAATACAGAGTTAGAGCAAGTAAGGCTGTGCTTGCTTACGACACTATCAAGTTCATGTAACCTACTGCATCACTCGCTAGCTGAAACCTTGCGCAAAAATAACCCTGAACAATGGTTAGAGCTTACGCAGAAGCAACTTGGCACTGAATATAAAGATATCATAGTACGCTTAGAACAACTTGAAGCGGCAGTCTGTCAAATCGATATCGGCCAATATGGTTATTGCTGTGACTGTGAAGAAAAAATTGACTCGCAACGGCTAAATGCCGATCCAACAGCGCAGCGCTGCGGCAACTGCGAGCCAAGGTCATAAAAATCAGCAAGCGAGCTTACGAAGTTGTTAAAAGTGTTGCGAACGCAAAACTTTGCGCCGGATAAAAAATGATATCAGCCACTAAATAATCGACTTGTTGTGGCGTCATTTTTAATCGTTTCAGTAAATTAACTTTCGCTTGTTGCACAGTCCAAGCATGGTAATGGATGCCAAGATCGGTTTCCATCATAGCTAACCAGAAAGTACGCTCTTGATTACTTATCTGTGTTGCAGCTTGCCCTGCATAACCCCTTAAGCTCAAGTAATTTTGCGCCCAATCAAAGCCAACTTGCTTATCTTTAGACAATGCAAAACGCTGCTCAAGGACTGAGTGCTGATGATCAACTGCAAAACGCATAGAGTATACCCCTTGCTGCATTTCCTTCAACTGAGATTGCACTGCAACTAGCCAATTTATTGGTGCTTTAGTAGTGCCTGAGAAGTAATTTAACTTACTTTGATACCAAGACCCACCATTTGATAAGCCATGTAAACCAACACTTCCACGGGGTGTATAGAGCGCTAAATACTCATTAAACTCGTTGAGAGTGTGTTTAATGTTTGCTGGAAGATCAACGCGAGTAAGATTCTTAGTTACCTGCGTTTGTAACGCATTAAGCTCAATTGAGTTGAGTCTAAGTTTACTCTCTTTAGCAAGCACCAACTGCTGCTGAGTAAAACTGAGCCAATTGTTTATGTTTGCAGTAATGTCGTGTTGTTGGTTATAGGCAAGCATATTATCAAGCACAGGAATATACACCGGCCATGTAAAATAGCGCTCCGGAAAGCGCTCTGCAATAATAAGATAATCCAATGAACTCTGCGCGACAGGAGTGAAGTCTAAGGTTTGCATGGCTTGATATATGCTGTGACGCTCTTTCAAATATGCATCACTAAATGGAAACTGTTGCTCGTTAACTTGTTTAATTTCACCTGTTGGTCTTAAAAATTGATTTAGTGTTTGCAATGCTTGCTGAGCTTGCTCTTTACTTTGATACTGATTATTCGTATCACCACATGCGCTCAAGAAAAGCGCTGAGAAGCATATCCATATTAGGTGTTTCATAATGAGTTAAATCCAATAAAAAAAGCCCCATAGGGGCTTTTTATAAATTGCTATAGCGAATTAAAGTTAAATCTTAACACCGTTGCGAGCGGCTTTATCTTTAATAAATACAGACCAACCTTTTGCAAACTTACGCGTGCGAGGGTCATCCATTGCTTTAGTAATTGCAGCATAAGCTTGCTTATACTTTTCTTGATAGTAATAAGCTTCCGCTAAATCTGAATAAATAGTTCCTGTCTTATCAGAACCTAATTCAAGCGCCTTGTTCAAACGAACAACGGCAGCACTATAATTTTGCGATTGTAAAAGTAATGAACCTGCTTTGCGATAAAGCTCAGCATCGTCATCAAATTTAGCCGCTTCTTCATAGTACTTAGCTGCTTTTTCAATATCTTTTGAGCGATGATAGTTACTGGCTACTGCGCTGATATTTTGTTTATTACGCTTAACAATTTTATCATTGATAGACTTCTCTAAAACCTTAGCGGCTTTATAAGGAATTTCATTCAATGAATAAAAGTTAGACAAAACTTTATAATCAACTTCAGTTTCAAAATAACCATTTTTGTAAGCTACTTCCATCGTTGCAAGACCAGTTTTATAGTCTTCCGTCTGAAGGTAGTATTTACCTAAGCTTACCCATGCTTTTTTATCATCTGGCCAGATACGAACAATTTCTTCACCAACTTTGACCATATTTTTATAGTCTTTAAGCTCAAAGTAAGAACCTAATTTTAATTGGTAAGGGCCTTTGTTAGGCTCTTTTTGAAGTTTAATTGCTTTCTCAGCTGGTGTAAAAACATCACGGAATTTACCTAACTGATAGTTAGCTTGGGCTATACGAGTATAAACCGTTGCATCTTCTTCACCAGTAAAGTCCATCCATGCAACATAAGCATCTTTGGCTTTTTCATACTGCTCAGTACCAGCATACATATCGCCTAATGTTTTTAAACTTTGTTCTTGATCGGCAAAGTTTAACACATCAGGGGCAACAGCTAATTTTAAGTAACCAATCGCAGTTTTGTACTGCTCTTTCTGGCCATACATGCTACCTAAATAGCGGTTAACTGTTGCTTTGTCGAAATCATCAGAAGCATCGATTTCTTTCAACATGGCGATAGCTTCATCAAGCTTTTCTTCGTTATACAAGTCAAACGCTTTTATAACTTTTTTACCAGTGCGCTCACCCATGATCCTAGTTTTTGCTTTCTTCCGCGCTTCAATTTTCGCGGGATCTGGCGCTGCTAGAACCGGTGCAGTAAATACTGCACCCGAGAAAGACATAAGTACCGCAAGTGCTGTTACTTTAGATAAATTTCTCATTACTTGCCTCCTTAATTGCCTTGGTTAATTTTAAAGTCTAGCTGAACTTGTAAACCAACTTGCTTTTGTGGCTTACCGTCAATAATTTTAGGACGGTATTTCCACTTGCTCAAGGCGCGTTTAGCTTCTCTATCGAAAATACGTTTAGGGTCTGCGTCAATTACTTCAACATCAGTAACCCCACCCAATTCATCGATTGAGAATGAAAGTTGTACCCAACCTTCTTTGCCATCACGTGCTGCTTGTGTTGGATATTTTGGTTCAATACGAACGATTGGTGTCGCATCACCGTCTCGTCCGAATGCCCCTGGACCACTTAGACCACCTGCCGAACTTCCCACATCAATGCTTGGCATGTTAAATGACATAGCACCTGGATTTGGGTTGTTATTTTCCGGCTGTGGCGGCTGCGGTTTAGGCGGCTGCTTTGGCGGTGGAGGCGGCGGAGGCGGTACTCGCTTCCGTTCCTGCACCTTAGATTCAGGCGGATTCGTCATAATTTCGACTATGATCTGCTCTTTTTGTTCCGTATTACGGTCAGCCCCACCAGAGATGAGGAAGGCCATGAAGTAGAACAAGCCGAAAGTAACTGCCCCACCTGCAATCAGTGAAAACAGAAAACGAATCATTACTGATCTCCAGCTATTGAAATTCTCAGGTTGTCGCCCGTCGCTTTGATCTGGTCCATAACTTTAACCACTACGCCGTGTTTTGCATCTTTATCAGCTTGCAAAATTACAACTTCAGTAGGTTGTTCTGCTAATAAACTTTCGATTTTTGCTGAAACACGTTCAACATCAACTTGCTGTTTATCAATCCAGATTTCGCCGTTGTCACGAATTGCAATAAAAATGTTAGCATTTTTTTGCTTCGTAGCTTGGGCCGCTTTTGGTTTATTGACCTCGATACCAGCCTCTTTAACGAACGATGTAGTTACGATAAAGAAAATAAGCATGATAAATACGATGTCAAGCATCGGTGTCATATCTACCGTTGCATCTTCTTCTTCACGAAAACGTTGTTTACGTGCCATATTTAATTCTCTCTCTAGTGATGAGGCATACTATCAACAAGCTTGGCTTTCACCATTCTCGCTCTTGCCTCAAGGCGTGAGCTAAAGAATACTCCAGATAATGCCGCAACCATTCCAGCCATTGTTGGGATTGTTGCCATTGAAATACCTGATGCCATTAAACGTGCATTACCTGTACCTTGGCTTGCCATGGTTTCAAAAACCGCGATCATGCCTGTTACTGTACCAAGTAAGCCAATTAAAGGACAAACAGCTACTAATGTTTTAATCAACAACATACGCTGATCTAATTTTTCAGACGCTTCAGAAATCCATGCTTCACGGATTCTGTGTGCGTACCAAGACGTAGTGTCTTGGCGGGCATCCCACTTTGCTACAATTTCCGACGATAAACGAGGAAATTCTGCAAGTAGGAACCAATAGCGCTCAATCATTAAAACCCACATAAGAAAGAGTGCTATCGCGACCACGTATAAAACCTGGCCGCCTGTGCCAACAAAATCCCTGATAGATTCCCAGATCTCCATCAGGACTAGCATTAGGCTTTCTCCTTCTCCGCGTGAGTAGCAATAATACCTGCGCTTTGCTCATCGAGGATGTGTAATACCGACTTACTACGACCCGCAACAACAGCGTGAAGAAGAATAAGTGGTAATGCAGCTATTAGACCTAGCGCAGTAGTTACAAGTGCTAGAGAGATGTTACCTGCCATGATCTTCGGATCACCTGTACCGAACAATGTGATTGTTTGGAACGTTAAGATCATACCGATTACCGTACCTAGTAGACCAAGTAACGGCGCGATTGCAGCAAGGATTTTAATGATATTGATACCAGCTTCAATGCGTGGCGTTTCACGGAGAATCGCTTCATCAAGTTTAAGCTCAAGGTTTTCAACATCTTGTGTTTTATTGTCATGGTACACTTTAAGAATACGACCCAATGGGTTATTTGTATTCGGTGTAGACACGTTTTTAAGCTGACTATTAATCTTACTACGAGTAAGAGTAAGGTCAATAAAGCGTACTAGTGTGATTAAGATACCTAAACCTAATAACGCAGTGATGATGTAACCAACTACGCCACCTTGGTGGAAGTATTCATCAAGTGTCGCTTTTTGTGTATTGATACGTAAGATAGCACCACGAGTCGGATCCACATATACACCAGCATAGTTATCAGAAGACGTATTTTCTAAGTCTTTAATACCAGCAAGGATATAACCATCAGGTTGTTTACCTAAAGGCTGAATCGATTTAGTTTCAGGCGAATAGATTAAGTAGCCATCGTCTGTTACTAAGTTGAAGTTACCGATACGTGTTACTTTCTTAACTGTTGCGTTACCGTCAAGACCTGCAACTTCAGTTTCAAAAGTAGAAACTTTAGCTGACTCAGTCATTTCAGTTTGTAGCGCTATCCAAAGCTCTTCAAGTTCACGAACTGTTGGTAACTCTTTAGCAGCAGCTAATGAACGTAAGATTTCAGCACGGCCTGGCTTTTCAGCAGAAACAAGAGATGCTTCGATTGAACCGATTGCATCTTGCGCAGCACGACGTACAACACCAAACATCTCACCTAAAGTACCTTGTGCACTTTCTAGAGCTGCTGCTTTCTCATTCATTGTATTTTCGTTTTGTGCATACTGCTTTGTTAAGCTATCGCCACGTGCTTTTTCAGCAGCTAATTGGCTTTTCGCTTTATTAAGTAACGCTTGCTTATCAGCACGATCTGATAAGAACTCTTGCTCACGTTGCTTATTGATTTTGCCTTCAGAGATACGCTCTTGCTTAACTTGCTCAAGGATTTTATCTAAAGCATCAGTATTTGCATGTGCGTTAAGCGCGGTACCTGCAGAAACAGATAGTACTGCTGCAACAGCAAAACCTTTAAATAGTTTCTTCATTATTGATTACTCCGCGCCAAAGATTGGTAGTTTAACAAGTTCTAATGTCGCTTGCTTACGCGCCATACGAATAACTTCTTTAACAGGTTTTAGGTATTCATCACCTAATTCTTTCCACTGTTTAGTGTTGTTATCCCATACCCATGCGTGCTTTAAGTCAAACGATTGAGCAACGTAAGTGATACGACCAAGTTGGCCGAAATCAACGTTAATGCTCTTGCCATCAACTTCTAAAGTACCTTGTGAAGCAGAAACTAAAGAGCTGTATGCAGCTTCAATTGTGTATGCTTCTAATACTTGACGGAACTTCTCTGAAGTCGTTACAGAAGAAGAAACCATTGTTTCACGTAATCTTTCAACACGCGCCAAACGATTGTCACTGTTAAACGGAACGTCCGCTTTGATGAATTGCTCGAGCGTATCGATCATGCGATACATCAAAGGCACAACGTTTTGTTTTGTGTTGTCGATCGTAGCAATTTGACGGTCAAACGATTCAATTTGTGCATTTTGGTCAGCGACCAAACGTGCAACGTGATCGTTGTATACTTTCAATAGCTCAGATTCATCAACAACGCTACGGTACTCAGCTAATAGCTCTTGAGTTTGACCATATACATTGTCAATTTTAGTTTGAGACTTAACCGCAGCCGTTTGAATTTGTAGACCTGCTTTTTGCACGTCATTCAAAGGATCTGCAATCACATTGCTGCTTGCGAATGCAAAAGCGCCAACCAACGCAGTTGCTACAAGACTCTTTCTGATTTTAACAGACATAGTTCCCAACCAATTAAGTAATGTTACTTTTATAATTTAATTACCTCCCGAAGGAGACAACCCTGATATCTTTTAATAGATATCAACCCTCCAATAATGCTAAATGCAATGCATGCTGTCAACTTGATGTTTGGAATTAGATCGAAATAAATTAATTCAATCATTGCAAACTAAAACACAAAAAACAAAGGATTAACATAAATGCAACACCATTGAGTTTTCAGCTGGGATGAAAGCCGCTACCTAACAACAGTTCTACCGTCAGCCATGAAATACAAAACATAAATGTAACATTTTATGTGTAATCTAAGAGGGTTAAAAAAAGTTCATAATTATTTCGAATAAGCGTAATCATTCAGTAAAAAAGCCTTTTTATGCAGCCAAACCTAGGATATATCGCATATAAAAATTAGCAACTGGACCTTTTAAAGGAAAGCGTGACGCATGATTAAGCCCTAAAGTAATACCTGTTTTCTCTGTAAGACTCAAAGAGTCACTGCCAGTGTTATCAAGATATTAGAAATAATCACATTAAACATGTTGAGGCGATATCCCCTGTTCCTATTTATACCGATTATTAACGTGCCAAACTTATGTATGAGCAATCAGAGGCAAAATAGCACTATCTAATTAAATACTAATTAAATACTAATTAAATACTAATTAAATACTAATTTAATTAAAAACATCATCGTTA
>NZ_JACJEZ010000002.1:0-176405 GCF_014164365.1 Pseudoalteromonas sp. SG43-6 | reverse complement strand
GCGACGGCGAGATTATTTGGAAGGACTAGCCTATTTCGTACAGGTAGTAGTGCAAATCGATTGGAAAAATATGGATGTGAGTGATGTAATTGAAACTTAATAATTATTTTTGGGGATCCCTTAGCCAAATATCTTTAAACGTTTTAATTGGGTTATGTCACTGTTTCTTGCGGCATCAATTCCTTTAGTTTTTCTTTCCAATGCAAGCATTCAGTAGGGAAATAAAATGAAATTTACTCACCAATTGTCACCACAACAATTTACCCAAGCGTTTGAGTTTTTATCTGAGCGAAGTTATTGGAGTCAAGGCATTAGTCGCGAACGGTTAGAAAAAGCGTTCGCACACTCGCTGTGCTTTGCATTAATTGAAAATAAACAGCTATTGGCATTTGCACGAGTGGTGACTGACCAAGCCACTTTTGCAAATTTACTGGATGTATTTGTGTTAGAGCCATTTAGAGGTCAAGGGCTGGGTAAAAAGCTGATGGATCATGTAATGAGTCACCCTGAATTGCAATCATTACGCCGTTTTACACTGGCAACAAAAGACGCTCATTCACTTTATCAACAATTTGGTTTTCAAAGCCAAGCAAGCCCCAATCTCGCAATGGAAAAGTGTTTAGTTGGCGGGTACTCAAAATTATTACTGCGGTAAAATTAAGTATGGATTGAACGTTTTAATGCGTGCAGTTAAATACTTTTATTATTTTACAGCTGAACTCCTTATTCTGTATTTATAGCCGTTTTATTAAAAATGTGAGCACTTTAGAGAGTATCAATAAATAATACTATTACTGGGTTTTTAGAGTCAGTTAATTAGTAAAATGCAAACAATGCTTACGCCAGAAAATGCATTGTACATTCTTGGTGTAATGTTTACCGCCTTGTCCTGAGTTCAGGTTACAGCTTTCATTATTATCATTTCCATATGAACGGCAGTCTACACACTCGTTGTGGGTTGTGCGCCTTACGAACCTATAAACCAGCTCGCTTTGACTTCAAGGGAGTGTCTATATATGGCTTATTTTATTTTGACTGGTAAGTGAAATAAGCTAACGCGTCAGAGGTATTCAAGTTCCCGTGGAAATACGCGGATAACACTAATTCTGAAAGTGAGATCAAATTTGGTAAAATACTGTGGCAAAAATTCACCTAATCAACTTTACTTTGTTTCGATGATCGTAAGTTGAATGTATGTAAATATTATAAGTTATAGGGTTACAAAAAATTAATTTATCATGTTGTTATTGTTTCTTATTTTAGTGTAATAAAATTTTGAATTTTGATTTATGATTGCGTATAGTAACGTTGTTATTTAGTAGTCAATTTTAATTGGATTTAAAGTTACTATTACCTGCATTATTTTAATACATATAAGTTAAAGGATTAACTATCGATCATGAATTATCTTTTTATATTTTTAACAATTATCACTTCATTTACAACTATGGCTCAAGAAAACCCAAAGGTTTACCATAGCTTTGACTCTGAATTTTCTGCTACTTTGACAGTTGTTCCAGCTGAGGATGAAAATACTTACTATGTAAATTACAATGGCTTTGAACATCATTATGATGGTAATACCTTACTTTATAAAAAATTCAAGAATGACATTGGTGATGGTTATTATTTAAAATTGCTTGGAATGCCGGATGTTAATTTTAAAAATGAAGGTCATAAAACTGTTCGTTCAGGAACATTAGTTTCTTATTCAAGTGTATATCTCGATAATGATACAGTTACAAAAGTTATTTATTCCGGCTTGGCAGATATTGTAAAAGTTAATAAAGTCAAAGAGCAATATCAAGTAAGGCAATTAAATGTTGTTAGTAAAATTGCTGCCAAAAAACTTATTGAAAAATCAGTTAGTTCATTTTCTACAACATGTGAAACGAATATTGAAATCGATATAGATTGGCGACAGTTTGAATCTCAAAAACTAAAAACTAGTCCTGCAAAATTATCGGCTTATATGAATGCATTAGAAAATATTTGTACCATCGACCACGATTATTTGGAGGCTGTACAAGGGATAGAAAAAATTCAGCTTATTCCATCTGTTGTAGCAGATAAGCATCAAGCAAAAATGTCAAACAGTGTGCTGATTATTGAAATTGGTGATGATGTTACTAATTTGCCAGAAACCAGTTATAAACTAATTTACGATATATTTTAATCACTACAAGGAAAGAAAATGAAACATAAAATTTTAGCGGGTATTATTATTACGTTATTTAGTACAGCTTCATATGCATCTATTAAAGACAAAAAGGCTATTAGAGCAGCTGATGCTAGTATTTCAGCAGAGGTTGATAAAGTTAAAGCGGCTTGTGGTAATGCTTCACTAGATGTAAAAGTCGATTGGGAAGATTATAAAAAAATGATCGCCGCGAATAAAGATAAATTAGCTAAAGATAATTATCAAAGCCAGTGGGTTATTGCTCATTCAGGCCAAAGAACTGTTGCAACACTTGAGGCTCTTTCTGCAATTTGTAAAGATGATGTGGATTATAAAGAAGAGATTGCTAAGTTAACTAAAATAAATGTTACAGCTAAAGATGACTTTTCAGACTCTGCAAGTGAGTTCTCATTAGCAGATAACGCTTTAACTGTTGAGACTGGACATAAAATGTCTCGTAATGCTTCTGATTTTGCTAAGAAAATTAAAGCACTTTATTAATTTATAAATTACAGTAATGATTTATGTTAATGTTACACATAGATCATTACTAACCTTATTTTTACCTGTTTAAACACTATAAAACCTCATTGCTTACATTGCCTTATTCTGTTCTAAAAGAGACAATAAACCCACTGTTTTATGCCTTCCCAGTGTATCGTTTTTGATAAATCATTTACGTTATAGTTAACTGCAGAGCACCTAATTTCTTCTCTATTTCTTGGATAATCGGCTTCATTAAACAAAACTCCTTCATACGCTTGTTGTGTTATCTCAAGCAATTGAGCGTCTTCTATTTGCGACAGTAGCTCTTTATGGTTCGCTTTCACTGCAAGTAAGTAATTGGCTTCTTTACTAACTATTTTTTCTGCAATTGGTTTTTGACATCCATTGTATCAATCGTTACTAAGCACTTTTTATCTCTAGTAATACAAGGCGTTTCGGTAACGATGTTATTTCATTCTATTTTTATCAACAGGGGGTTTTGCCAAAATGACGCTACTTTCTCATGCAAATGCGCTAACTATATAAAGCACATCACATCTATCTGATTGATTACTGTTAATTTAAAATCGAAAAATTCTTATGTTTTAGCGCTTATAATTTGTTGCTCTGTGTATTTAGCTGAAAATTGTATGAGGTTTTAGATTAATCATTTACTAATAGCACTGCACCACTTTGGGTATCGCCTAAGTAATCGTCTTTATTGTAAATCGGGCACTTTGTCATTGACAGGCAACCGCAGCCGATGCAGCCGTCGACTCTGTCGCGTAGGCGCTGCATAAAAGCAATACGTTCATCAAGTTGTGCTTGCCAGTTTTTTGATAATGTTGACCAATCTTCTTTAGTGGGGGTACGTTTATCAGGTAAAGTGGCGAGGGTTTGTTTGATTTCTTCAAGAGTAATGCCCATTGCTTGCGCTGCTTTGATGACCGCCACACGGCGCAGTACATCAGGCTTATAACGGCGTTGGTTGCCGTTGTTCCGCCAGCTGCGGATCAAGCCTTTGGTTTCGTAAAAGTGTAGTGCGGAGACTTTTACGCCGCTGCGTTTAGCTACAAAGCCCACAGTTAAATTAGCTTCAACAAGTTTTTTTTGTTGATCGGTCATAGTTTTCTTCTTTTTTATTAAAAATCAATTTTTAAGGTTGACCTCAATCTTACTTGAGGTTTTATGCTCTTTGCAACCATAAAAAAGGAGAAATAAAATGCAAGAAAAATCAATGCATAACACCGCTATTATTTATTCAAGTGGCCGTAAAAACGGTAATACTACGGCGCAAGTTAATGCCTATAGTAAGCAACAAAGCGGCATTGTTTTTTGCTTAGATGATTATGTTATTTCACCTTATCGCTACGATAAGCAGTATCACAATGATGATTTTTATAATTTGTTTGAAGTGTTACTTCGCTACGAACATTGGGTGTTCGCATCGCCTGTGTACTGGTATAACACCACGCCACAAATGAAAGCATTTATGGATAGGATCACAGATTACATGGATGACGAGGCGTTAAAACCGAAGCTTAGAACTTTACGTCAAAAACAGTTTTCACTATTGTCTAATGCCTCATCTCCCTCTGCGCCAGACGCATTTATAGACATGTTTAAACAAACCTTTAATTATTTAGGAATGACTTTTAAAGCTCATTCACATGTACAGGCTGGTTAAATACGGGTAGGCTAAACAAAAAAGGATGATTTATGAAAACTTCACTTTTAGGCTTTGGCCTTCTTGCAACTAGCTTAACAACGATCGCTGCTGAGCCAACTCCTGTTATCAATGACTTTGGTTATTTTTACAATGTACCAGCTCATGTATCAGACTTAAGCCAAGCGCAGTTTAAAATTGCCTTTGATGTAGGAGATGGCGCTGAAAAAGGCGCGCAAAATAATCATATTAATTCGTTAGCGCGCTTTATCAATATGCATGTTACCCATGGGGTAAAGCCGGAAAACATCCAGCTAGCTCTCGTTGTACACGGTAGCGCGAGTGTTGATGTGCTGGAAAACAGCGTTTATAAAAGCCGCTTTGATGTTGATAATAAAAACCAGTCTTTGATCACCCAGCTACTCGCTAATAACACGGTTGTGTATGTGTGCGGGCAGTCGGCAATGCATATGAAGGTAGCAGCAGAGCAGCTTATCCCAGGGGTGAAAATGGCGCTTTCGGCAATGACCGCTCATGCGCAGTTACAGCAACAAGGCTACACGCTGAATCCATTTTAAAATGAATATTTTGTGTTTTGGCGACTCTAATACCTTTGGTATTTCTCCTGTTGATGGGAAACGGCTGAGCGAAACTGAACGCTGGCCTACTTTATTAAAGCAGCTGTTGGGCACAGGCTTTGAAGTGATTGAAGCCGGGGAGCCTAATCGTACTTTAGTCAATAATCCCCCGTTTATGGGCGACAAATCGGGCATTAAGTATTTAAAACCGTATTTGGAAGCACATACTGTTGATGTTGTTATTATTCAACTCGGTACTAATGATTTAAAAGCGCGCTTTGACTTAACACCAGAGCAAATTTCGCTGGGCTTAAATCAGTTACTGCTTGAGATAGATAACTTTTATAGTAATACCACTTTACCAAAACGTATTATTATTAGCCCGCCTAAAGTTTATGAAGTTAATCAATATCAACGTATTTATGCTGGTGCTGAAATTAAATCACAACAGTTAGCACAACACTTTGCTGACGTTACAAAATTGCATCGATGTAATTTTTTAGATGCTTATTCGCAAGTAAATCCATGTTCTGATGAAGGGATTCACTTAGCACCAGCTACACATAGCTTACTTGCTGAGCACTTAGTTAGCTTATTGACACAATGAGAAGGTTTTGCTCATCAACTATAGAGAGTATATCGTGATTATTAAACAACCCGCTTTGTATTTTAATATTACTTAAAGCCACGTATAATGCGCGGCTTATTTTTAGTGTCTGTATGGTGTTTTTTGAAGTCGATATTCAAACAATATGGTGTGGTATTTATCTTGTTAAGCTTATTAACGGGCTTAATAGGCGCATTTGTTAATCCACTAATGGGTTTGTTTATTGTTGAAGGCTTACAAAGTCCACCTATATATTTGGGTGTGTACACTACAGGTGTCACTTTGATGGGCATTCTTTTTAGCCAATGGTTAGGTGGATTGGCCGATAAGGGCGTGAGCGCTAAAAAGATGTTTATGATTGCGGTCTCTGGCATGGGGATGGCGTTAATCATATTCGCTAACGCAACGTCTTTTTGGCAGGTATTTGCTGCCGGAGTACTCTTGCTTTCAATGGGCAATGCCGCGATACCGCAAGTTATGACTATTGCTCGCCAGTGGGCTGATGAGCAAGATCATATTGATATCACCCAGTTTAATACTCGCCTTAGAGCGGCAATTTCATTTGCATGGGTCGCAGGCCCGCCGCTTGGCTATTTACTTGCATCAGGAGTTGCCTTTAGTCGCTCATTTTATACCGCAGCTACGTTTGCGTTGTTGGCATTAATTTTTGCAATGAAGTTTTTGCCCAGTGTTAATGCTAACGACAGAGCTAAGAAAGCTGAGCCAAATCAGCCGATCAATCAATCATTTTGGGCCTTAGGGGCTGCTATAACCTTTGGTTCAATTGGCAATATTATGTACGCCAGTGCCTTACCGCTTTATACAATAAATGAACTGGGCTTTGCTAATAATATACCTGGAATATTTATGGGCATGGTGGCATTAATCGAGATCCCTGTGATGTTGTATAGCGCAAAGCTCAGTAAACGCATCACTAAAACAGGCTTGTTAGGTTTTGCTTTTAGTTGCGCTATTTTGTTCTATATTGGCGTATTTTTTGCCGATCAAGTATGGCAATTCTTTGTACTGCAAGGTGTAAATGCTATTTTTTATGGGATCTTTGCGGGTATCGGCCTGACTATTTTACAAGAGCAGCTACCATCACGAATTGGTTTTACCTCTGCTTTTTATGGCAATGCCATTAAAGTAGGGGTCATGCTTGGTACTGCCAGTACCGGTTTAATTGCACAGTGGTTTAGTTTTCGTTTTGCCACGCTAGGCTCGCTTATTGCGGCAAGCATTGCTATGACTTTTTTAATAATATTTAGTTATTTAAAGCGCCAAGAGAGCGAGTCGCAAGAGCAGCTTTTTGTTCAAAACGTGATTTAAAAAAGCCGCAGTGTATTAACCACCACGGCTTTGGGTATTGATCCAGAGAGATGAGGGTTAGAATTCGTAGCTTACGCTTAAGCGTGTTGTACGAGGCATAATGTAACGGCCATTGGGGGCGTCAGCATTACGTGGGTCGCCTTCGGTAATACCTTGCTCGTTGGTTAAGTTATCAATTGCTAATTGCAGTTTGATCCCTTCCATTGGCTCAAGGATAAAACCTAAGTCAACTTTTTCGTAGCCATCAAGTGTCACGGTGTTTTCATTATTACCAAAGCGGTCATCCACTGCTGACAAAGTACCATAGAGTGTGGCGTACATGCCGTCTACTTCAAAGTCATAGCTTGGTGTTACACGTACTTGCCATTTAGGTTGGCGCTGTGCTTCTTTGCCTTTATTTTTTGGACTTTTCGTGATTTCTGTTTGTTGTAATGTAGTATTTAAATTAACAGAAAAGCCAGATTCATGATTAAAGTTGTAATCAAGTTCAACACCATACGCTTCGTTGGTTAAGATTTCAGCGGGCACGTCTGGGCGACTTACAAAGGTATCGCCTTTGACTTCGTTGGTAAATAAAGTGGCAAAAAAGTCAGTGCTTTGAGTGATCAGTTTATAGCCAAGTTCAGCTTGAGTGACTTCTTTAATGAGTTTCTCGCCGTCTTGGTGGTATGCGACGTAGTTATCTCTAAAATCATCGAAGTATGGCATTTTATAACCACGGTTAACGCGAGCAAATACGCCCATGTCATCATTAATTGAATAGTTTAAACCGGTTGTCCATGAGGTTTTACTCTCATCGTAATCAACGGTTTTATTGATAATACCGTCAAGGCCTTCATCAACACTGTACTGTACATCATGGCTTTCATAACGTAGTCCACCGTCAAGAGTGAGATCTTGGCTTAGCTTGTACTGTGCCGTGGTATAAAAAGCATTAGTGCGTGCATCACCTGATGAATTAATGTCGTAGTTAAAGTCACAGCCTTCGGCGCTTTCATTACAAGTAATATCATTGAGCATTTCACCACCCGCTTCAAGAACATGATAGGCCGTATTGCCTAAGCTCCACCAGTCGTTGGCAGAGGTGCTTGCAGTGTAATAGCCGACAGCAACAGATAGGTCTTCAAATTGCTTTGAAAATGCTAAATCATTAGTAAATGAACTAATTTCTTTGAGTACCACCCAACGACCCACTTGTTGTACGGGTGTATCACTGTCATAAGCTGTGCCTGTCGCGGCGCCTGTTGCAGACTGACCATTATCAGCCACTTCACCTAGTGTTGTTGCGGAGCCTGCGGGCACTAAACCAAGTGTATTAGCATCGCCTTTGGTGATATTAAAGCGGTCTGAAAAACTCCAGCCATTGTCAAATTCAAGTTTAATACTACCGCCAGATACATGGCCATTCCAACCGCGGCCATCGCCAATATCAACTTGGTGCGCGTCATTATTTGGCCCGGTATAAATGGTCGCTTGGCGGTTTAGTGTGCCAAGTTGGGTATATTCAGCATCAATGCCATTAACATTGAGTGGTGTTGGTAAGTACCATGCGCCATGATCGTCTGTTTGGCGAGTGTAGAAATTCATTTCACCGTTTTCGAGTTCTTTGGTGATATTAACCGTAAACTGGCTGCCTTTCTCAGAGGTAAAGCCTGCATCACGAATACCTGGTGAGCTTTTTACATAGCCGCCTACCATAAAATATAGGTCGTCGCTGATTTCGCCACTTAAAACAGCATCAACACGTTGCAAATCGTAATCAGAGGTGGTGTATTTAAATAAGCCTTGAGTATCTTCGCTGCCACGCTTTAAACGAAAGTTGGTTGTTAAGCCCGGTTGGCCGTTAGAAACCACTGGGTTTGGACCACCACGTAATGCTTCCATGGTTTCAATGGTTTCGTCGATTCTAAATAATGATGAGTTTTCTAAAAACGATAATGTTGGTGCTGGGTAAATAGGAGAGCCTTCAAGGCTTAGGGTTAAAAATGGCGCATCACCACCACCAGGAAAACCACGAACAAATACATTAGCGCCAGATTCACCACCCGAGCTTTCAACCCACACACCGGGAACTGCTTTAAATAAGTCCGCAGTACTTTTTGGTGATAGTTTAATTATTTGCTCAGCATCAATATTTGTCACAGCATAGCTGGCATCAATTTTACGAACGCCCATACCTGCAGGTGTGCCAGAAACCACAATGCGTTCAACTTTTTTATCTGTGGTTGTTTGCGCGCTTGTTGCTGGTTGATCTGCAAGCACGGTTTGACTGGATAGCGCTAAAATAATAGCGCAAGCAAGTTTGCTTGGTGTGTGTGTTGTTGTCATGTTGGTATTCCCATTTTTTGTTCGTTATTTAAAAAACTATAAATAACAAAGCACTAACTAATTTAATGAAATGTTAATGCTGTGTTCTTTTAAACCTTAGAACTTTATGCAAACGTTTGCAATTATTTTTTTAACTTTCTGTATTATTTTTATACACGGTTATGTTTATGACTAAATTTAGGCCTTGGCGCAGCCTAATTTTAATAATGATGGTATATTGCAACTTCACGATTTAAGGAAGGCTTCGTACTTAGCAATGAATAACAAACAACTAAAGTTAGCGGATCTAGCCAAGCTTGCTGGAGTATCAACCTCGACTGTTTCTCGTGCGTTAAATGATAACCCATTGATAAAAAAAGAAACTAGAGATAAATTAAAGCAGTTAGCAAAGCAACATAACTTCAGTTTAAATACGGCTGCGAGCCGCCTTCGCTCACAAAAAACCAATGTTGTAGCAGTGATCATAAATTTCGACAGTGGCACTGAGCAATCAATTAACGACCCTTTTTTGCTTAAGGTAGTCGGAGAGATAAACCTCGCGTTGAATAAACAAGGGCTAGAACTTCTACTCTCAAACTCATTTATGGCCGGTGATGACTGGGCTAATTACTTTATCAATAGCCGTCGGGCTGATGGCATTATTGTGGTTGGGCAAGGCAAAGATCCGGCAAACATTGAAGCCGCCGCTAATGCAGGCGTGCCCTTAGTTGTTTGGGGTGACCCAAAAACTCCCAGTAATTATCCCATTGTAGGCAGTGATAACTTTGTTGGGGGTCGTCTTGCTACTGAACACTTATTAGCAGGTGGCGCTAAAAATATTGTATTTTTGGGAGACCCAGGACATGCTGAAATTGGCGAACGTTACCGTGGCTATTTAGCGGCTCTAAATACGGCTAACGCTATAGCACACGTAGTGTCTATCGATATTACTAGTAGCGCAGCATACCACGGGATCAACCAATTACTAGTCGCGAAAGGTTTATGTTTCGACGGCATTATGGCGTGCAGCGATATGGTGGCACTAGGCGCTATGAAAGCGTTAAAAGAGCGCTATATCAGTATTCCTAACGATGTTACGTTAGTTGGTTTTGATGATATTGCCATGGCAGATGTGAGTCACCCATCACTTTCGAGCATTAAACAAAACACTCAGCGAGCCTCAGTATTACTGGTTGAAAAATTATTAGCGCAGTTACAAGGCCAGTCAGCTGAATCGCAAGTTGTTGAAATAGAATTAATTAATCGTCAATCTAGCAAAGGATAAACTGTAGGGTGAGTTAACTCAATTTAGAAATAAAATGCAAACGTTTGCATTTTATTTTGCGCTACACTATGCTAAAAGAAATCAACATCAGGTTAACGTGTATGAACCCAATAAGAATAACCATAGCGTTGGCGTGTAGCTATTTCGTGTTCGCTATTTTACTCAATAGTGTTGGCACCGTAATTTTACAAGCCATCAATAGTTTTGACATAACAAAAACGCAAGCTTCTGTTTTAGAAGGCTATAAAGACCTTACCATAGCAATAGTTTCTTTTATTGTTGCATCATTTATTCCACGACTTGGCTATAAACTGGCCATGCTTGTAGCGTTGGGGTTGGTTGCCTTAATGTGCTTGTTAATGCCCTCAATTGCACAGTTTTATGCGTTCAAAGTATTGTTTGCTGTGATCGGTTGCAGTTTCGCGATTATGAAAGTATCCGTTTACTCGGTTATTGGCCAAGTCACTGATAACGCCAATCAGCACTCAGCATTGCTTAACACCATTGAAGGTATTTTTATGCTTGGGGTGTTATCTGGCTATTGGGTGTTCTCATGGTTTATTGATAGTAGTAATGCGCAAAATACAGCATGGTTGAACGTGTATTATTTGCTGGCTTTGTTAGCGGGTATGGCTTTTATTACAGTGCTTATAGCGCCAATAAAAGCACCTCAAAAAGCAACATTACGTACCAGTCAATTAGCTGCTTTTATTGACATGCTAACACTCACTTATAAACCTCTAGTGGTTATATTTATTATCAGTGCATTTTTATATGTGTTGATTGAGCAAGGGGTAGGGACTTGGTTACCTACTTTTAATAATCAAGTACTTAAGCTGCCAGTTGATATTAGTATTCAATTGGCCAGTGTGTTTGCCGCAGCACTGGCGCTAGGTAGACTAGTGGCGGGGCAGATATTACGCGTTATTGGCTGGTATAGTTTGTTGTTAAGTTGCTTGGTTGCTATGGCCGTGCTGGTGCTACTAGTTTTACCGCTGACTCATGAAATTGATGGCAGCCAAGTAACGAGTGTATTTGATGTGCCTTTTGCAGCATACATGCTGCCGCTCATTGGCTTTTTTATGGCTCCTCTTTACCCATTACTTAACTCTGTGATGCTCAGTGCGTTAGCCGCTCACCAGCAGGCAGCTATGACCGGACTTATCGTGGTTTTTTCAGCATTAGGCGGCACCACTGGTTCAGTAATTACCGGCTTCATCTTTGATAAATTTAGTGGCCAACATGCCTTTTATCTTACCTTGATCCCAATTAGCTTGTTGTTGATCAGTGTAACTTTATTTAAAAAAATGACAGTAAACTTAGGCGCAGTGCCAGAAAAAGGAACGATATGAACTTTGTAAATAGCCAATTATTTTTAGATGTGCAACTGGCGGCTATATTTAGTGACAGTAAAACTTTTGCTGATGCGATTGCTAATGATAGTTGGCAGTTAGCATGCGACCTTTACTTACGCGTTAAACCACTTACTACACCACAGTTAACAGAATTTGTAGCACAGCATTTTACGTTTGAATCAACACAGCTCCCAACTCAGCAAAGCAGCAGCGATAGTGTGCAAAGCTATATTGCTAATTTATGGCCGTATTTGCATCGCAATGCAGACACAGCTAAAGCCAGCTCTTTATTACCACTTAAACACAGCTACATAGTACCGGGTGGGCGCTTTCAAGAAATATATTATTGGGATAGTTATTTTACTGCGTTAGGTTTGCAAGATATTGGCGATATAGACAGTATCGAAGCCATGCTTGCTAATTTTATTGATCTGCAAAATCGTAATGGTTGTATTCCCAATGGCAACCGCAGTTACTATAGTTCTCGCTCGCAGCCTCCTATTCTAGCGCTGATGGTTGATTTAATTTGGCAAGCAAAATACTGTAAAAATAGTGACTTTGCATGGTTAACTGATTGCGTTGTTGCCCTTGAGCAAGAATATACATTTTGGATGCAGGGGGCAGAGCTACTGAGTGAGCAAATATCAAGCCATAAGCGTGTAGTAAAAATGGCAAAAGGTGCATTACTTAACCGTTATTGGGATGATCAAGCAACACCACGGCCAGAATCACTGCGTGAAGATTTGCATGATGCCTCATTACTTCCTGAACAGCAAAGAGCTAATTACTATAGAAATATTAGAGCTGCGTGCGAGTCTGGTTGGGATTTTAGTAGTCGCTGGCTGGGTAATAATAAGCTTACCAGTATTCAAACCACAGATATCATTCCTGTGGACCTCAATAGTTTACTTTATTACCTTGAAAAACAGCTGGGTCATTATTTTGCGGTATTAAACAATACAAATAAGCAACAGTATTTTGAGCAACAAGCAGCTCAAAGACGTGCGGCAATTAATCAGTATTTATTCAGTACTGATATGGGGTTTTTTGTTGATTTTAATTATCAAAGCCAGCAACAATCTACAGTGCTGTCGCTTGCCGCCACCGTCCCATTATTTGTCAATTGTGCCAGCGAAGAGCAGGCGGTGTTGGTTAAAAATAAGCTTATGAGTGACTTTTTAAAACCAGGCGGATTAGTAACAACCCTCAATGAGACTTCCCAGCAATGGGATAGCCCTAATGGTTGGGCACCACTGCAGTGGTTTGCTGTACACGGATTTCACCAGTATGGCTTTGTTGCAGATGCAAACATCATAATGAGCAATTGGTTACAGATGATAGAAAACAGTTTTAAAACCGACCACTGTCTACTCGAAAAATACAATGTTTATGAGCCTGAAAATAGAGCTGGAGGTGGCGAGTACAAAGTGCAGCAAGGCTTTGGTTGGACCAATGGAGTTACTTCTCGATTTTATCATTTAATAAAGTAACAAATTAGTAACAAATGGTTGATTTAAATAGGTTTTATAGTTAAAAGGGTTGACTTTTAAACTACTTGGCAGTCAAGTATCTAGACGTCTAGAATTTTTATTCTCTTTATAAATCAATAGATTTGAGTGAAATAGGTTGAACATTGGAGTTGTTTTAGGTATTGTGAACGAAATGTTTCAAGGACGAGATGCAATGATTCAACCAACCTCCGTATTTATCAAAACCGTATTTAAAATGCCAGTTCGTTCACAGTGTTATCCATACTTAATTAAAACGCTAGATGCATTTTTTAGTAAAGTAAAAATGGACGACAGTCTCCCCCATAATGACAACCGTAATGAGTTTGATCTTTTCTTAATTGATAGCAGCGGCTGCAATTGGCAAAATTTAATACCAGCAGACTTATTAGCCTTAGCCAAAGTGAAACCTGTAATTGTGTTTAATGCGCATTCTGACGCTATTTGTGAAAAAAACTTATTACTTAATAACTTTAAGGGAGTTTTTTATAACAATGATCTTCCTGAAGACGTATTTACCGGATTAATGCGGATCATTAATGATGAACTCTGGTTCAGTCGCAAGATTATTTCTTCTACATTTAATGAAGTGCTCGCCATGGTAAGTCGTTTTGAGCCACATTCTAACTACGATGCTGATAGTGAACATGAAGCACTAGCAAATCTAACCAAACGTGAAAAGTCAGTGATCCATTTACTCGCACAAGGGGCGAATAATCATAGTATCGCAGAGCGGTTAAATATCAGTGATCACACCGTAAAAACACACCTTTATAGCGCATTTAAAAAAACCAACTCACGAAATCGTATTGAGCTATCTAATTGGGCACAGCGCTATATGGCGGTACGGTTACCGTTGCATGACTGACAAATCAAACATAATATACGCCCAATTATAATCAGTAGGATGGACCATTAGTAACTGCATATTTTGTTATATTGTTTCAGGTAAGGCACCTTATCATCCTGTTTGGGAAGACAAGGTGCCTTGGCATTTTTGACTCTGCGCTAGAGGGAGTGGGGCGAACAGGTATGTTTTTGAAATTTATCATCTCACGATTGTGAAAGAGCCGACGACAGTGAGTTTGCAGCTTTAGCCAAACAGATCTCAGAGCACGTATAACCTTTGTTTTATATAGCACTCAATCGGTAATTACCATTGGATTATTTTCCCAACTTAGTTATTGGGCTGAGCCTTTAGGCAATTTAATAGCACTAAGCTTAGGCCAATAATTGGCAAGTTTGTAGTCACGGGGTTAAATGCTTCAACTAAAAGTTGTGGTTGTAGCGCAGCAACAAAGAATAGTAACCCAACTAATGCAATGATATTTAAAACAATGATTATTTTAGATTGATAATATATAAATAGCAGTATAGCGAAGGCGACCTCGCCGACCCCCGCCGATTTAGTGATTAAATAAGACATCGATTCTGAAAAGCCAAGGCTTGCAGTTATTAGTTTTTCAAGCGGGGCAATATGCACAAGTTTTGGAAATATGCCGTGGTATAACCAGCTAAAACTAATGATATATCGGGCAATTTGGACTGATGACATACAGCTTCCTTTTCAAGCAAGATTAATTTTAGAGATTAGCATGTGGCCTTAGTAAATGAATTAACTATTTACCAAAGCAATCATGTTAAGTGTTTAATTAACTACGCTTTGTTGCCCATATGCCTTTATCTATGCCTTTGATGACTAGATCACTGAGTGCTTTTTCAATTGCTTGGGTTACGCAAATACTCATCGGTTCGTTATCACTAAAACCCGCTTCGGCTTCGGCTAAACGTTTATAACTAACATAACGGAAAAACCCTGCGCGCATTTCTTGGCTGAGCACTTTTTTGCTGGTGGCTACGGACAATAATACTTGCCCAGTACGCACGTCTACGGCACGTAAGTAAATCGAGATTGCATCTTCGCGGTAGAGTTCTGACGCGCCGATGCCAAAATATTCCATGCCAAAACCACCGGTTTTTACATTGGTGTCGTAGCTAATTATACCGCCTTCTAAAATGATTTTAGCGGTGGTCAGTGGTGGTAATTCAACAGCATTTGGCTGTTCGGCTTGGGCGGCACGAATAATTTTTCTTTCAGTCAGAATATTTTGCAAACCTTCACGTTCAACCGGAATAAACCAATCAGATTCGTGCAGCGCTTGTATTAAGATGGAATTAGCCCCTTGAGTGACGGCGGTTGAAAATGAACTAACATTGCCTTGCGGTTTATATTGCCCCGTTTGATCACGAAAAGAATATACCGATACGGCGATACTGCCAGCAGGTGTTGGTAACTGTTGAAGTGCTTTAAAGGTTTCAGTGGGGGTTAAACTTGCGGCCAACTGTTGCGAAGGTGGGATCAAATTGCCCATGCTACTGCATGCGGATAATGCCAGGGTAAGTACTGCAATAAATAGCGCTTTCATTTAGCTAAACCTCGGTACTTCAATGACCACGACACTGTTGTCAGTGGTGTTGGTTATTCGCACTGTAATTGAATCTACGGTACTGGTGATCACTTGAATTTCGTAATCACCACTTAAAAAAATTGAATCTTGGTTAAAAATACTTTCATCTATATCTTCACCAAAGGCAATATCAGTGATCTCTCTTACCATGCGGTTTAAGTAGGTACGTTCTAGAGAATCTTGAAATTTCTCAGCGTAGCTTTGTTCAATTATTGGTGCTTTATGTTTATTTTGCGCTTGCGCTTTATTTAATAGCATACTGGCATTGAGTGGACTACCTCCGAAACTTGGATTAATGGGGGTATACACAAGCTCTGTTGCAGATACAGATAAGGGGAGTAATATCATTATAATTGTTGTTATATATTTTCTTGAGTAGGGGGCCATTTTACCATCCATTTTTTGCCATATCGGGCGAAGCTTTATGTAAATTAGAGCGCGCCATCGCATCCATAACACTGTATAAAGCGTGTTCTACACGCTCATCAATAGGCTCCAAGCGACGCCCTAAATAGGTTACATATACAATTTGATTATTCATTACTAAGGTCAGTTTTGTGCCAGCCCGAGGAAGTACGGTCTCTTTTATTTCTATATTAAAACCAGCGGTTGAGGGTAGGTCGCGCCAAAGGTTTGAAAATTCAAAATAAAACTGGTGACCAAAGCGACTAATGCTGCGATCGAGCACTAGGCCATCTATTTCTAATTCGTCAGCGCCTTGAGATAAGTGGCTAAAGGTAGTTAAAAAAAGCAGGCTTAGCGCGGTAATAAGCGTTCTAACTAATGTCATGTTTAATATGGGGGGACGTGCCCCCCAATATCCTTATTCTTGGCTCACAGTTGCTGTGTTGTAATCGCCCACTTGGGTGATCACGACTGAAGTGTTAGAAGCGGTAATAGCACCTTCAACTAAGTTGCCATTGCCTACTTGTGTGACTGTGAAGTTGATGTTGTCACCACCAACGATAAATGCACCCGTATCGATACCTGCTACCATATTCATATCGCCTTGCTGCGAAATATCAATAGAATGGTTGCTGCCTTCCATAACTAAATCAATCGCATTCAGATCGCCACTTTGGCTAAAATCAACGCTATTGTTATTACTATTTAGCACACTTGCAAAGGTTAATGTTGCTTCATTTGTGCTGCCTAATTGACTGATATTAATGTCATTATCGTTTGAAGTAAGCGATGTGTCAGGGTACGAAGATTGAATTAAAGCGGTATTCATGTCACCGGCTTGAGCTAAATCAACGTCGTTGCCTTGACCATTAAAATTAGCGATGTGAGCGCTGTTTTCGTTACCAATTTGAACGCTTGAGAATTCATTGTCAGCGCCAATTGTGCCCAAGTAGGTCTCGTTCATTGAGCCATTTTGCATAACAGTGAGTTCATTGTTATCACCTAATACATCAGCCCCAACTTGATTATTATCTTGTTGTTGATCAACCGAAACTTGATTGTCATTACCGGCAAATAACTCAGATGTGAAGGTATTGGTATTACCTTCTTGGTCGATTGATAGGGTGTTTTCGTTTCCTTCAACACTTGCAAAAGTCGCAGTATTTGAATCACCCGCTTGTTCGATGTCTAAGCTGTTTTCATCGCCGCGAACAGAAGCAACCGTAACGCCGTTGAAATTACCTTCTTGTGCTATTACTACTTCATTCGTATTACCAACGAGTTCAGTAAGTGTAAAAGCGTTAAACAAGCCGTTTTGAGTAACTTCAATGGTGTTTTCGTCACCACTAATAGTTGCCAGCGTTGCTTCATTTAAAAGGCCTGCTTGAGATGCGCTAATTTTGTTGCTATTACCTTGCAAATCCAAATTATAAAACCAATGGCCGCCATCTTGCTGAGTAACTGCAATGTCGTTAGCATCACCTTGAACTACGTTAATCGCTTCGTTATTAATACCAAAAAAGCCCGTGCCAAACTGCGCAACATTGACTGAGTTATCATCGCCTGTTATGTCTGATAGAGCGCCATTAACTTCACCATCTTGGCTGTGACTTAGGGTGTTGTTATCGCCTATTACGTACGTTAAAGACAAGTTTTGAATTTGTTTTTGATCAACATTAATGCTGTTGTTATCGCCTAAACTTGTTACGTTTGCTTCAAGGCCATCACCTTGTTGCGTGACCATTACATCGTTACCCATACCTTGCAATGATGTTTGTTCAATAGTGAGGACATTGCCTACCGCAGTAGTTGACACTTGACTTGCTAATACAGAGGTTGATTGGTTTTTATCGTCGATATTTGCGTGTGCAACAAAGCTTGAACTTAATGCAACTGTGATTGCACATGTCAATAAAGATTTATTTAACTTCATGATTTTTCCTTAACTTATAATTATTAGAGCAGTCATTAATGGGTTGTGGATACCTTAATGTTCTGCATAGTTTGTTCGGCATGCCTTGCCGATTTAAGTTTTGTGATATCAAGAGCAAAAAGCTCACTCATACAAAAGTGAGTGAAGAATTATATTGATATGCAGTGTTGTGTTTTATGCAATTAATGCTTTTTTACTTACGCACTGCTACCAATTGACGGTTAACTTTATTGTGTAAACGTAATATTCGAAATCATCTCTTTTTATGATTTTTAATCTACTTTCTTTTCAATTGCTTACTTGTTTTCCACCGTAATCAGCTTGGAATGTTGAATAATCTGGTAATAAAAGATGAGGCGAGTAAGGCATCTACTGAGCGCTAATTACTCATAAAAACGATTGTGTTGTTAATAAATTGACCGTTAAAAACAGTGTTAAAGACTGGTTTTTTAGTAATTTATTGAATTTTTCTTGTCTGGTTTTGGTTTTCTCTGTCATTTATGGTGCTTGCCAGTGATATTTCAAAAGTAGTGAAGTTAGCGAAACTTAGTAACAAAGCTAAGTTAATATTTCTAACTATGGATACAAAATATGAAAACTAAATTATCTATTTTAAGCTTGGCTATTTTGCCATGTTTAGCTGCAGCACAAGTAACAACCATTGCTGCAGAGCCTTCAGCACGAGCTTCTCAAGACTCATTGCTTGTTATGTATAAAAAAGGCACTTCTGTGGCAATGCGTAGTCAAGCCCGCAGTTTAGTAAAAGCTAAAGTAAGTGATTTAAATAAAGATGGTGTTGATGACAACTATTCGTCGATTTTATCTGGTCGTCTAGCTAAGTTTGAAGTAACTGGCATGAGCACCAAGCAAGCAATTAAATTACTGCAAACACATGCAGCGGTTGAATATGTTGAGCCAGATTATCGCGTGAGCATTGCTACGGCTCCTAATGACCCTGATTTTTCAAAGTTGTGGGGATTACACAATGAAGGCCAATCTGGTGGAACGGCCGATGCGGATATAGATGCACTCGAAGCATGGTCAATTACAACAGGTGGTAAAGATGTCGTTGTGGGCGTTATCGATACTGGTGTAGATCACAGTCATAGTGATTTAACGGCAAATATGTGGATAAATCCGAATGAAATCGCAGGCGATGGCATCGATAATGATGGTAATGGCTACATTGATGACGTGCATGGTATTAATGCCATTACAAATGTTGGCGATCCAATGGATGACCAAGGTCACGGTACGCATGTCTCAGGGACAATCGGCGCTGCAGGTAATAACAATAATGGTGTTGTGGGTGTTAATCATGAAGCGGCGATTGTTGGTTGTAAGTTCTTAGATGCATCAGGCAGTGGCTCTACATCCGACGCTATTAAGTGTATTGACTATATGGTGAGTCTGAAAAATGCGGGTGTAAATGTTCGCGTACTAAATAATAGTTGGGGCGGTGGTGGCTTTAGCCAAGCGCTTGCTGATGCGATAACCGCCAGCGAACAAGCTGACATTTTATTTGTTGCCGCTGCAGGTAATGACGCCGTTGATAATGATCAAAATCCACATTATCCATCCAATTATGAGCATGAAAGCGTGTTGTCAGTGGCCAGCACTGATCGTAACGATAATATGTCAGACTTTTCACAGTGGGGTTTAACCAGTGTTGATTTAGCCGCACCAGGGAGCGCTATTTTATCAACCGTACCGGGTAATGGTTATGCCACTTACTCTGGTACATCAATGGCCACACCGCATGTTGCGGGTGTCGCTGCTTTGGTACTATCACTCAATCCTGACTTATCAACAAGTGAGCTTAAACAGCTGCTTATGGATAGTGGCGATGATAATGCACAACTGGCAGGGAAGACCGTATCGGGCAAACGCTTAAACGCTAATCAAGCTCTTGAGCAGGCAGACCCTACACCAAGCTTTAAACTATCTGTTACACCAACAGCTCAGCAGATCACTGCCGGTGAAACGGCAACATATACATTTGAAATTGGCTCAATTGCCCAGTGGCAAGGGGTTGTAGATCTTGAATTAATTGGCGATTTAGCTGGTGCTAGTTTATCAGCAAACACTGCAACGCCTGGTGATGTGGTGATACTTAGTGTGCCAACTCAAGAGTCAACACAATGGGGGCGCTATGACTTTAGCGTAAATGCATCTTCTGGCGAGTTGGCTAAGCAGAAGTCAGTAAGCTTATTAGTTGATCCTGTTGGCTTAAATGATTTTACCTATACGAATGATACCGCAGTAGCAATCCCCGATAACAATGTTGACGGTGTTGATTCTGTGATCACCGTAAATGATCCACTGACTGTTTTTGCAACTCAAGCGAGTATTGATATTTCACATACTTACATTGGTGATTTAATCGTTACGTTAACTTCGCCTAGCGGAACAAGCTCTACATTACATAGTCAATCAGGCGGTAGCGCAGATGATATAGTTCAAAGCTACTCTTTAGCTGATTTTAATGGTGAAGTGGCAACGGGTGATTGGGTATTACATATTGAAGATACCTATGCAGCAGATACAGGTACGCTGAATAATTGGTCACTTACATTTAGTGCCATTGGTGAAGTCAGCCCGCAGCCACCAGAGGCCGGTTTTGAGTTTGATGCACAAGGTCTTTCTGTGAGCTTTACAGACAGCAGCCGTGATGCAAATGATGATATCACGCAGTGGAGCTGGGACTTTGGTGATGGTGCAACGTCAACCGATGCAAGCCCCGCTCATACCTATGCACAAGCAGGTAATTATGACGTTAGCCTTACGGTTACTGATAGCGAAGGCAATACTGATACAACAACGCAAACCGTGGTTGTGAGTGATGTTGAGATAGAGTTGAGTTTGGTACGTGCCAATAAAACACGCCTTAATACTATGCGTGTTGATCTTAGCTGGGAACAAGTGGGTGCTCAGTCACTTAATGTATATCGTAATGGTGAGTTTGTAGGAACAACGACTGATAACGGCCGTCACCGTGACTTCTTACGTAATGCAACTTTGCCAGCCTATGATTACCAAGTTTGTGTTACAGCAGATGTATGTTCAAATATCGTAACAGTGACATTTGAATAAGTGCACTTAACATTTAAATAATTCCCCGTGAAGTCCCAAGCCTTGCTGTTCCCCTGCAAGGCTTTTTTATTGCCTACTATATTGTTCCTGATAGTTAAACTCGGCACTTCAAACATCTAATAATATTATCAGATAGTCGTATTGTGGATTTTAACAGGCTCTGCTAACGTTCAACGATTACCCATAGTTTGAAATTCGGGGCGACTGACAACGCGCTCTATAATACAAAAAGAGAAACGTGCTTATGATCATCTTTTTTATCTGCCTGACTATTTTAATATTAGGTTACAAGTTCTACAGTCCCTTTGTAGAAAAACAAGCTGGTATGGACGCCACCATTGATACACCACAAAAACGCTTTAGCGAAGGTGTTGACTATGTTGCAATTCATCCTGTTCGTGCGTTTTTAATTCAGTTTTTAAATATTGCAGGGGTAGGCCCAATATTTGGCCCTATTCTAGGTGCTCTATATGGACCAATTGCTTTGGTCTGGATCGTACTCGGTAATGTATTAGGTGGAGCTGTACACGACTTTTACTCAGGTGTTATGAGTATCAAAGAGGATGGCAAAAGCTTACCAGAAATTGCAGGTAAATATTATAACGTTGTATTTAAAGGCTTGATGTTAATATTTACGGCGATGTTACTGTTTTTTGTCGGCGTGGTATTCATAATGAGCCCCGCTGGATTATTAAGTAACTTAGACGTATTTAAAGATACTATATTTGCCAATAATACCTTTTGGGTTTTGGCAATTTTGGCCTATTATTTTTTAGCTACTTTACTGCCAATTGATAAAATCATTACTAAATTTTACCCTGTTTTTGGTTTATTAATGATTGTGATGACAGTTGCAATTGCTGTATCACTGTTAATTAATGCGCCGCATTTACCAGTAGCAGGTGATTTTTTAGCGTATTTTGAAGCTGATCATGCCCACGACTTTTTAACTCCAAATCCAGATGGATTACCTACTTGGCCATTATTGTTTATTACCATAACCTGTGGTGCGATTAGTGGTTTTCACTCTACGCAAGCACCAATTATTGCACGTTGCTTAACTAACGAAAAATACGTTCGTCCAGTTTATTATGGCGCAATGATGTGTGAAGGTATTGTTGGTTGTGTATGGGCACTGGCTGGTATTGCTGCGTTCCCAGAAGGCTATGCAGGTTTAAAAGCAATGCTTGATTTAGGCGGCCCAGGTTTAGTGGTTAATCATATAGCAAACAGTTATTTAGGTGTGTTTGGTGGAATTATGGCGATTATTGCAGTAGCAGTATTCCCAATTACCTCAGGTGATACGGCGTTTCGTTCACTGCGCTTAACCGTGGTTGATGCGTTTAATATTCCGCAAAGTTTGCGTAATCGTTTATTGCTTGCGGTGCCAATTTTAGCAATCGCATACTTTATGACAAAACTCGATTTCTCTGTTATTTGGCGCTACTTCGCATTTTCAAACATGCTGCTTTCTACGAGTGTGTTATGGCTTGCGACTAAGTACTTATTTGACCGTGGAACATTCCATTGGATTGCGAGTATTCCTGCAGTAATAGCTACAGCCGTTACGTTATCGTACATCATGACCGCTGCAATTGGCCTTAACTTATCAAGTGATATGGGCAAACCAATTGGTGTTGTGGTTGCTGTGGTAGGATTTATTGCACTAGCTATAGTACATTCAAAACATAAAGTGCGTGTAAATTAATACACTGCAGTGTATTAATGACGTAACAAGCGAGCTGTAAAGCTCGCTTTTTTTTATAGTTCTAAAGTGACGTAATGCCTGTTAGAAAATGGCTTGTTCAAAGTAACTAATATCGTCAAGGGTGTTACTGATCATCATCGCGCCCTCTAATAAACTCACTGTTTTAATCGCGGCACGTTCAGGATTAAGCTCTCCATTTATTTTATGTGCTTGAGTTAACCAGGCTAAGTTTTTAATGAAAAAGCGTTTTACTTCATCGCGCACTTTATCAGGAAGACTGTCACTTTGTGCGCCAAGTAAACCACATAAACACATCTTTTTATCTATAACTAACGCGTTTGTAAATAATTGCGTGTAAATATCAATAGGGTTTTTACCGTTTGCTTTGTGTGCCTCCGGTTCGCCAAGCACAGCGATAAAGGCATCCGTATATTGATGCGCGAGTTCAGCACCTAAATCAGCTTTGGTTGGAAAATGATAATGCACACTCGCACTTTTAATACCAATTTCATTCGCCAACTCTCTAAAGCTAAAATTGCTATAGCCACCAAGTCTAACCTTATTTTCTGCTGCTTTTAACAGGGCTGCTTTTTTTGTCATTTTAAAACTTCCTTCATATCGCTGCAAAAAATTATCAACCAGTAGGTAGTTATTTTCAAGCTCTTTTATTTTTAGTTTGCAAAGATCGAGATCTTAATATAAGTTACCTATCAGTAGGTAGGCGGGCTTGATCTTACCAATATTAGTTCAAACTGTGGTTAAAAATATAAAGAGATAATTATGAAAATTTATGACGTAGAAAACTTTCCTAATCCATTACGTGTACGTATTGCTCTTGCTGAAAAAAATGCGACTGACAAAGTTGAATTTGTTGCTGTTGATTTATTAAATGGTGAGCATCGTACTGAAGCCTTTTTAGCTAAAAACCCCTTAGCAGGCGTGCCTGTTTTAGAGCTAGATGACGGGACATATATAGCGGAATGCACCGCGATTACTGAATATATTGATACCACTTTTGCTGGCCCTTCATTAACGGGTATTGAGGCAAAAGAACGCGCGGTGATTAATATGATGCAAAAGCGTGCGGAGTCAATGGTCCTTGATGCGGTAGCCAGTTACTTTCATCATGCAACGGATGGTTTAGGCCCAGCACTTGAAACCTATCAAAATGTTGCTTGGGGAGCAAAGCAAGGTGAAAAAGCGCACCAAGGTTTTGTTTATTTTAATACAGTGTTAGCCAATTCTGCTTATGTTGCCGGTGAGCAATTTACTGTTGCAGATATTACTTTGTACGCCGGTCTGGTGTTTGCAGGCTTTGCACAAATTGTTATTCCAAGTGAGCTATCACATTTAATTGCATGGCAACAAAAGGTCGCGCAGCGTCCAAGTATTGCTAAATAGATTTATAATTTGGAGGCAAATATGAAAATTGCAGCAGACTTTAGCAAACGTGTTGTCGTGCACAGTGAATCACTCGAGTGGATAGCGTCACCGATGGCGGGTGTTGATAGGCGTCCACTTGATAGAGTAGGCGATGAGGTTGCACGCGCAACCAGCATTGTACGTTATGCGCCAAATAGCCATTTTTCTGCCCATACACATACCGGCGGTGAAGAATTTATTGTGCTTGAAGGTGTTTTTCAAGATGAACATGGTGATTTCCCCAAGGGTTCTTATATTCGTAATCCGCCCGAATCAAAGCATACTCCAGGCTCCGAAAGCGGCTGCGTTATATTTGTAAAATTATGGCAGTTTCAGCCAGAGGACAGAGAGCATGTACGTTTACAAACTAATACCATGCAAGGTGTTCCTCACGCTGAGTTTAGTGATGTAAATGTAGCTCCTCTTTATAAAGACGCCTTTGAAGAGGTGAGTTTAATGCATTTTAAAGCGAACGCCGAGATAGCGATAAATGCACCCGGTGGGGCTGAGCTTTTAGTACTTGAAGGTTCACTTGAAGAGCAGGGCGATACACTTGTAAAAAACAGTTGGTTAAGAGTTCCCATAAACAGCATGGTTAATGCTAAAGCAGGCAGTGAAGGCGCAAAAGTTTGGCTTAAAACAGGTCATTTAACGGATGCAGATAAGCAAATTCATCGCTTGGAAAACCCTTAAAGCTTATATAAAAAGTGAGCAAATGCTCACTTTTTACTTTTCCAGCTGTATTTTGATTTGCTTCATAATTTATTAATCTAACTTAACGTATTCTCAAACCTTAACGTATAAATGAGACTAAGTTATGACACATTTAAACCATGGTTTATCTATTGATATTGAAGGCGCAGGCCGTGAGTTTTTCTTAACCTTAAAAGCGGTTGGCAAGCTTACTCACGAAGATTATAAAACCATCCCCCCGATGATTGATTCAGCCTTATCGCAAGTAAAACAGCCAATAATAAATGTACTCATTGATAGTATCGAGTTTCAGGGCGGTGGCTTTAGAGCCGCATGGGATGATTTAAAGTTAGGTATAAAACACAATAAAGAGCTGAAAAAAGTTGCTATTTATGGCAATAAAAAATGGCAGTCCAATATTGCTAAAATAGGAAACCGCGTTGTATCAGGTGAAATGGCCTATTTTGAAAATGCGACAGCTGCAATTGAGTGGCTAGAAGAGTAGGGTATTTATAAAATACTGTAAATACCAAGCGCTGTTATTGTTTCATGCCAGTCAATACTAATTAACTGGCATTAACATGGGCTTTAATCTTTTAAACTACATCAACTAACATTGGTAATGCGGGAAATGCTCCCTTGGCTAAACAGGCTTTTGAACCACAGCGAAGGCCGAAATTTAAAGCGCGTTTTACTATTTGCTGATTGTTGAGTTTATCCGTGAGCAATATATTTTCATCATTATGATTTAAATAATACAAAACCCCGGCAATAAACGCATCGCCCGCACTGGTGGTATCAACCGCCGTAATAATTGGTGCAGCTTCAGTAAATGCAAATGCGTTATGGTAAACGGTTGCAGGCGCGGGACCATCGGTTAAAAACACTAAGCTAACATCCGTATCTAGAATCGATTGCAAGTAATCATCAGGTGTTTGCTGTGTTTGCTCAGCTAAAAAATTTAGCTCATCCCGCGATAGCTTAACTATATCGCAATAGGCGTAACACGCGTGTACATTTTGCTCAATGTCATTGCTATTTTGCCACAAGCTATAGCGTAAATTCACATCAAAGCTGACTAGCTTATGGTTCTTTTTAGCCAGCTTTAAAGCATTGATCGTGGTGCGCGCAATGGCTAAATTAGTTAACGTGTTGGAACAAAAGTGTAGGGTACTCAATTCATCCCATTTGATATGGTTTAAATGCTCACTCGTTAACAGTAAATCGGCGGTATTGTGGCGATAAAAATTAAAGCTGCGTTCACCGGTTTCATCCAAACTGACAATAACCACGGCCGTTTGAGAGTCTTTAATTGTAAATAAGTACTCTGTACTTACCTTATATTGCGCAAGCGATTTACTTAATTGTTTAGCAAAATAGTCATCGCCCATACCGCCACAAAAAGCCGCTTTGCCGCCCAGTTTGGCATAACCTACCGCTACATTGGCAGGAGCGCCGCCAGCAATGGGTAAATAAGCACTGTTTTGAGAATCTTGCGGCAGCATATCAATAAGCAGCTCGCCAAGGCTAAGTAATTTGGTCATATTGTAAATCCTAAAAAACCTAGCAAGGGCTAGGTCAAAAGTAGTGGGAGAGTCTTTCAAGGTAAATAGATGTTAGGAGATCAAGCGCTGAAAATACATTATTCAGCGCTTAAAAATACTAAAGCTCGGTTAATTAAATAGGTATTTAAGTGTTAGTGACGTTGTACGGCCGTTAATAGTGCGGGCACGAATAATATTATTATCTGGGATAGAACTTTCTTCGGCTTCAGTAATACCGACTGTATCAAATAGGTTATTTACATTAAGCGCGATGCTAAGGTTTTCAGATAAATCGTAGCTTACAAAGCCATTTACTTGGGTGTAACCATCAAATTTAAGGTCGTTGTTGTCTTGAGCGTATGCATCGGTAGTACCAATAAAGCTTACACCAGCTGCACCTTTCTCGTAGCTATAACGCGCCATTAGTGAGTAAATTAAATCTGCTTGGCGTCGAGGCGTATTACCTTCTACTTCCGGTGTTAGTGCATCTTTAACGATTTCAGCATCGGTCCAGGTTAAGTTACCGCGAAAATCCCACGCATCGATGAAGTAAGTTGATTCAATCTCAATCCCTTTGGCTTCGTATTCACGGTCGAAAAAGGTTTGTGATGTAGCTTCAAAATTTTGCTCTTCAGTTTCTGCATAAAAAGCAGTTGCAAATACAGAGAAGGAATCAAAACGTTTTTTAACCCCAAACTCATATTGATTAACTTCATCTACAGCATCTTCTTTCGCAACAGAGCCATCTGCACGTACTTTACCAAATAAAAGTCGGTCAGCATTCGCTCGTCCGCCTTTACTGATACGAGCAAATGTTGCCAGACTTGGGTCAATTTGATAGTTAGCACCAATTGAATAAGATGTGTAGTTCCAGTCGTAGTTAACTGGGCTGGCATTAGTAATATCAATGCCTGCAACATTTTGTTCAGGAACGGATATTTCACCATCACGATTCATATCAACTGTAGAGGTTACTGCACCTGCGTAATTACCGCGAGCTTCGCCACTATCGTAACGGGCACTTGCATCAATACTTACATCGCCAAGTTTTGTAGAAAATGCAACGTACGGGGCGCGAGTGTCGTATTCTGTGTCGTAATCACGCTGACAACAGTTACCCCAAAAAGGTGTTCCGTATGCGTATAAACCATTTTCAGAAAACTCAGTACCATCGGCAGCTGTGACATTTAATAAGGCTGCGTTATCGCCCTTAAGCTCCATTAGATAAGAGTTCCATAACCACGACATGGCAATGTTTTGCGTTGATGCGTAGTAACCAAACGTAATGCTGGTGTCGTCATCGAGCGATTTAGTCAATTTAAAGTCGTTCACAATAGAGTCAAAGTCGTTCATTGTGACGTCAAACGTATGAATACGCATTGCTAAATTGTCTTTAAATGCAGCCCCAGTATTTGCATTGCTGAGTGTTGCACCTGCGCCGCCAATACTTTCTGCAATCGACGTTGCACTGCCTACTTCAGCAGGAATAAGTGAATTAAAGTTACCGCTTACAGATGATTTACGAAAACGGTTTTCGATACGCCAATCATTATCTAAGTCAAATACTGCTTCAAAGCCAATTGAGTCAACGTTAGGGTTCATACCGTCGCGAATATCGCCACTGCTAATTTGGTTTTCGCCGTTTAGACGCACTGTTTTTGTAAATAATGCCGAGTGTGGTGTATCCGATTGTGCGTCAAACCCAGGGATAGAATCGCCATTTGCATACATTGGCATCGGTAAGTAACCTACGCTTTTATCATCTAAATGCTTGTAATAAATTCGAACATAGCCTTTTTCAAAATCTTTGGTTAGGTTGGCTTTAATTTGCCCGCCTTTATTTGATGTGTAACCTGTTTCGCGTGGACCTTCACCTTGGCGAACAAAGCCACCGACATGAAAACGTACACTATCGCTTAGGTAAGTACCGTATTCAAAGTCTGTACGAACGCTATCGTAATCGAGGCCCAGAGTAGTTGATACGCTGCCTGATTCGTTTTCACCATTTTTAGAAATAAAGTTAATAATGCCACCAGGTGCATTACTTGCAGCCGTCGATGCTGAGCCGCCACGAATTGATTCGATTGTTTGTACGGTATTATCTAAGCGCATAAAAATATCAGCGTTACCAAAAGCGATATCACCGTATTGCAGTACAGGTAAACCGTCTTCTTGTAATTGTAAAAATTTCGCACCGCCAGATGCCACAGGTAAACCACGCACAGCAATGTTTGCGTTACCTTCACCACCGGTCGATTCTGCGCGAATACCCGGAATGATTCTAAACGCCTCAGCGGTTGAGCGAGGTGTAGACACTTCAACCTGTTCAAGCGACAAGCTACTGACTGATACGCTTGATGCCATAATCGTTGTACGACGTGGTACACCAGTTACAACGATTGTTTCAAGACCTTTGTTAGCTTGTACTTGAGAATTTTGATCTTGTTGTTGCGCATGTACGCCTTGGCTTACGGCAAGTGCTAATGCACTGATTAAATATAAAGGTGTGTTGTGTGTTGTCATGGTTACGCCTCGTTGTGTTGAACCCAATTGGATTTGTATTTTTACTTAATCGATTAAGTAAAAATAACAAATATTTTACAAGAAGCAAATTATTTTGTGCTTAATTTGCTCTTTTTTTATTCATTCATTGATTTATAAAGTATTTTTTATTGTCTTAGAATATAGGTTTACTCAGTTACAGGGTTATCTTGCTGTAAAGCCGTTGCTGATGGATCTTTAAAATAATTAAACAGCATAGCTAAAAATAAAATGACAGCAAAGCCCGTAGCTAAATAAAAACCGTAACGCACATGGCCAAAGTAATCGCTGATCATACCCATGAACAAGGGTGCTAAAGCCGCCGAAAGTGCGGTAAAAAATAATATCACGCCCGCCACAGCACCGTGCTGTTGCACTGCAAAGCAGGATATACCTTTAGAGTTTAAAGTCGGATAAACCATCGACATAAATAACCCCGAAAGCGGCAATAAACCCACAGCCCAATCAACGCCACCGAATAATGTACCGACATAACACAGCGCAATGCCTAAGCTTAAATAGGCCATAACACCTTGCCAGCTATAGCGGTTTAGTAACCATACGGCAATAAATCGCCCTGCGGCACGCAGTACAAAAAATATTGTCAATGCATAGGTTGCAAGTAGTGGCCAAGAGCCAGTGTAATCTTTTAACAGCGTAGGCATCCATACATAAATAGCAACCTCCGTGGCCACATAAAGGGCAATTGCCAGAGAAAAACCTAGCGCATACGGATTTTTGATCATTTTCATGGTGGTGGCAAGCGAAGTGGGCTTTGCTGTGGTTTTTACAACGGCTGGGTAGTCTGCACGCCACGCTAGTAAAGCGAGAATTAAACACATTACACCTGCAATAATGTACAGGTAAGTCCAGCTTACATTTTGCACCAGTAAGACGCCTACTAGAGCTGGCCCTACAATGGCGCCTATGCCAAAAAAGCCTTCTACCTTATTCATCGTTTTAGTGTGATCTTCGTTACTATGTGAAATATCACCAAGTAACGCAAGCGCACCCGTTTTAAATAAACCAATGGCTAAGCCTATGCAGCAAAGTAGCAATAAAAAGAAGGTAAAGCTGGTGCTAAACGCAAACAAGACACAGCTCGCCGAAAATATTAAAAGGCCTAGCATGATGGTTGTTTTACGCCCTAAACTGTCTGCTAAAAAACCTAAAAACAATCCACTAAAAGCAATTAGCGCCATAGGTGCATAATGGAACGCGCTTGCTTGGGTCATGCTTAAACCAAACTCTTTAATAAGTTCAGGTATGATCATGCCCACCGCATCAGAAGTCATGGCAAACATAAAAAACATCATATATGTAAGCCAGCGTATTTGTTGCAACGGGTCGCTGCTTACGTGTGTGTGTGATTTTGTCATGTACTTTTTTCCTCGTTAAATGCTCAGTTAACACTCAGTAAGTCAGTTAGTTACTTATTGTAGTATTACGTAAGCCACGATTTTTGTATGTAAAATTATTAAAAATTACTTGTAAATTCTCACTCGCTAGTTAAAGATATATCTTAATCGATTAAGTTTCAACATGGTAATCACACAATGATGAAGAATAAAGTTCAATTGATCACATACGCTGATCGGATCACTGGTCAAGATATCAACGCATTGACCACACTTTTAAATGGCCCATTACACGGCGTATTTGGAGGTGTGCACCTATTGCCCTTCTATAATCCAATTGATGGTAGTGATGCAGGCTTTGACCCTATTGATCATAGTGCCGTGGATGAACGGATCGGTACTTGGCAAGACATTCAAGTGTTAGGCGCAGACTATGATCTGATGGCCGATTTGATTGTAAACCACGTATCGGCGCAATCTTTTCAGTTTCAGGACGTACTGGCAAAAGGCAAAGCATCTTCGTTTTGGGATTTATTTTTAACTAAAGAAGATGTCTTTCCAAATGGCATGAGCGACGCCGAGCAAAAAGCGATTTATCGCCCGCGCCCTGGCAGTTGTTTTACTCCAATGCCATGTGGCGATGGTCAAACGTATGATTTTTGGACCACGTTTACCGATAATCAAATCGACATTAATGTTAAAGTTGCTGCGGGCATTGCGTATTTAAATAATGTATTAACGAAGTTCTCTGCTAATAACGTTAATATTATTCGTTTAGATGCGGCGGGTTACGCGATTAAGCAAGCCGGCACAAACTGCTTTATGCTAGATGAAACGTTTGATTATTTAGATAAGTTATCGGCGCAAGCTAATGCATTGGGTATGGAAACAATTGCTGAAATCCACAGCCATTATCAAACTCAAGTTGACGTCGCAAAGCGGGTCAATATGGTTTATGACTTCGCATTACCACCATTGATTTTGCACAGCTTATTTACCAATAACAGTGATGCACTTGTAAAGTGGTTAAATATTTCACCACGTAATTGCTTAACAGTACTCGATACCCATGATGGCATTGGTATTATTGATGCGGGTCCAATGGGTGATAAGCCAGGATTATTAAATGCAGCGCAAATTGATAATCTAGTTGAAACTATTCATGCAAATAGCAATAACCAAAGCCGCCAAGCAACTGGGGCTGCTGCCAGTAATGTCGACTTGTACCAAGTAAATTGCACTTATTACAATGCGTTAGGCGCAAATGATTTTGACTATTTAGTTGCGCGCGCGATTCAATTTTTTGCACCCGGCGTACCACAAGTTTACTACGGTGGCTTATTCGCAGCTGAAAATGATATGGCGTTACTAGCAAAATCAAATGTAGGTCGTGATATTAATCGTCCATATTTAGATGCTGATATCATTGCGCAGTCTCTTGCAAAGCCTGTTGTACAGGGATTACTAAAATTAATTGAGATACGTAATACTCACAGTGCCTTTGCAGGTGAGTTTAGTGTTGAAGGTGATGACAATAGTTGTGCTTTAAAGTGGCTATTAAACGACAGTGAAATTGTCCTAAAAGTTAATTTTGCACGTCGCGAAGCGTTAATAATTGCACGCACTGGGAATGAGCAAATACTCACCTCACTAAATGATTTGTTAAACTAAGTTAACCTTACAATCAGTCACTTATCAGCCACTATGACCTAACTGTAATTGGTAGTTGATAAGTGCTTTTTGCTCTTTTTTGCTAATAAATAAATTAGCTGCTAATGCTCCTTTTTCTTCACTATTTTGATGAATAGTTGTTAATGTTGGCATAGAGCGCTGCGCTTCATCAATGCCATCAAATCCAACAATTCGCAATTCTTGGGGTATTTTTATACCTATTTTAACTGCTTCGCGAATTGCCGCGAGGGCAATAAGATCACTCATACAAAGTAATACATTGGGTCTAGGTATGCAGTTGAGCGCTTCTTTTGCTGCGATGCTTGCATAACGTTCGCTACTTTCTGGAATATTCCAAGTTCTATCGTCACCTAAGGTAATGTTAACTTCGCTTAATGCTTTTTGATAACCTCGTAATCTTTGATGTGCAATTGATTGACCGGCTTCGCATTCATGGTGCTCATATACACGACACAATACATTTTCATCTAATAACCGCAGTCCCAATATAGCGACCTGATCAGCACTGCTTTTTAATACGTGTTTGGCCACTTCATAACTAGCTTGTTCGTTATCTATGTTTACTGAGGCATTACGATCAATATCAAAATCAACGGTAACCACATGTTTGGGTACAATTTTTAATTGATCTACAAGTGATTGATTGCGCGGACGACCATAACAAATAAAGCCATCAACAAAATCTAATACGCTGTTAAGGTTTTGACTATTTCCCGAAAATAATAATAAGTTAATATTGTTTTTTTCAAGGATAGAAGCCACACCACGCATAAAACTACTGGCCACAGGATCCGACACCATATACTCAATACTGTCAGGTAATACCAGCGCAACAATATTAAATTTACCACGGCGTAATGACTGCGCTGCTTTATTGGGGCCAAAATAGCCAAGCTCTTTACACGCCAATAAAATAGACTCGCGACGACTTTTTGATAGTTGATCTGGACGATTAAATGCATTTGAAACGGTGGCGTTAGAAACGCCTAATTCTTTGGCGATGCTTTTTAATGTCCAATGTTTTTTTTGGGTCATACGACTTCTCATGATAGTGAACGCGATTCACTAATAAATTACCATATTTCACGCTAAATCAAAGTGTTAATTATATTGTAGCGTGTATAGCAAGTTACGTAATTAGGTATTAGGAACAAGAATGAACTAGAAAGTGGTTGTTATTAATAATAAAGTACTGGCTTTTTTATATCTGCTAGCTTACTAACTCACACGTTACTGTTTGGGTGATTTTTCACAAAGTCGCCTTATCATTTATATCTTTACATATGTACCCTTTTTGATGGTAAAGTACTGGTGTTTTCTATTTTGCTACAACTAATGAATTAAGTTTTTTAGTTTTAGGCAAAGTATATTGTATGTAATGGCGATTATATGTTGCAAATTGCGTCCTCGATAACCCGTTCTGGATTGAAATAATAAAATTTATCAAAGGTAAATTATGAAAATGAATAGATTGATTTTGGCGTTACCGTTACTAGGGGCAAGCTCTATGGCGCTTGCTAATACGACCCATCAGCGCGTATTCAAGCCACAAGCTGCGATTGTTGAACGTGTGCATCATCATGGCGTTGAACACGGCCATAATGAAAAAGCACCAATAGCACAGCTGCAATCACAACCCCAAAAATTTAGTATGTTAATGATGCGTAGCCAAGCGGCCACAGTCAGCTGCGATTTAAATGCACTGGCTAATGCTAGTTCAACGAGCATTATTACTGAGCTTAAAAATCAAGGTAGTGGCTGTGTTAATGAACTATTTAGTGCATCAGCATCAACTCAGAGCCTAGTATTTAGTTCTGATAATATGTATGCGGTTGCTAATCATGCAAAGTCACTCTCACAGACTTATGCTGGCGGTGGTGACATTGAACTCGAGGCATTGTTCCTATATTTACGAGCTGGTTTTTATGCGGAATTTTACAACGACAACGTGAGCTTTAGCTCTTGGGTTACGCCTGCCGTAATTGATGCGATAGATGCTTTTGTAAACAACAGCCATTTTTATGACGATAATGACGGCCACGGTAAAACGCTTTCTGAAGTGATCATTACGATGGACAGCGCTGAACAGCAACATCGTTACTTGTATGTGGTGAAACAGTGGCTAACGCGTTTTAACGAAAGCTATGCTGCAAAATGGAATATACGCAGTGCGGTGAATGGTATTTTTACTTTGCTTTATCGCGGCCAGTGGAATGATGCATTTGTTACAGCTGTAGCTAGCGATACTGATTTAGTTACTAAGCTGAATGCATTTACCCAAAAGCAGTGGATGATTGACTCTGACGCACAATATTTAATTGTTAATGCAGCCAGTGAGCTTGCGCGCCTTAAGCAATATTCCGACACTGCTATTCAAGCTACTGTTGATACTGGCTTAAAAGCGGTTTTTAGTACTTATAACAGCTTTGGCTATGGTGATGCAGTATGGCTTGCGGCGGCAGATTCTGTCAGTTATTACGCTGATTGTAATGACTATGGTATTTGTGGCTTTGTTGATGAACTTACTCAGCAAGCGCTTTCGCAAAATTATAGCTGTAGTAGCACTATTAAAATTCGCTCACAAAATATGACTGCAGCACAACATACAGCTGCATGTGCTGCAATGGGCGCAGAAGAAGGTTTATTTCACACTAAACTTGCCACCAATAACGCCCCAGTTGCCGATGATAACAATAGTTTTTTACAAGTAAATATATTTGATAGCAGCGATGATTATAGTAAATACGCAGGTGCGATTTTTGGCATTAACACCAATAATGGCGGCATGTATTTAGAAGGTGACCCCGCAGTTGTGGGTAATCAAGCAAATTTTATTGCCTATGAGGCGAGCTACGCCAATGCTGAGCATTACGTGTGGAATCTAGAGCATGAATATGTGCATTACTTAGATGGTCGTTTTGACTTATATGGAAACTTTAATTCACCAACTGAAGATATTGTGTGGTGGTCAGAAGGCGTTGCAGAATATGTTGCTAATCTTGATAATAATGACGCCGCTAAAAATACCATCAGTGATGGTTCGCGTTATACCTTAGCGCAAGTATTTGCCACTAACTATGACGGTTTTGATCAAGACCGTATTTATCGCTGGGGTTACTTAGCTGTGCGCTTTATGTTCGAACGCCATTACAGTGAAATTAATGCCATGCTTGCAGATACACGCATTGGTAATTGGAGTGCTTATAAAGCGAAAACTGTGCAGTGGGCAAATAATTATGAAAACGAGTTTGTACAATGGTGTGATGACTTAGTTGCAGGTACAACCACTAATACGCCACCAATCGCATACATCAATGGACCTTATGCCGGTATGCAAAACAATGAGATCAATTTTACGAGCAATGGCAGTATTGACAGTGACGGCTCAATTGTTAGTTATCAGTGGAGCTTTGGTGATGGCAGTAGTTCTAATCAAGCAAACCCGGTGCATACTTATACAACATCAGGACAATATAGCGTATCGTTAACGGTTGTTGATAACCAAGGTGCCAGCCAAACCGCATCAACATTGGCTAGTATTGAAGAGGATAGCAGCGTTGGTAACGGCGAGTTGATAAACGCTCAACCAATGACTATTGCTGGCGAGCAAGATGAGCTGTTGTATTTCAGCTTTGATGTACCGCAAGGTGCCAGCGACTTAGTGTTTAACTTAAGTGGTGGCACGGGCGATGCTGATTTATATGTGAGTTATGCTGCTACACCAACAATGGATAGTTATGATTGTCGTCCTTATGTCGGTGGTAATAGTGAACAATGTGTAATAAATCCTGCGCAAGCAGGTGTTTATCAAGTAATGATTCGTGGCTATAACATGTTTGATAATGTGAAATTAACCGCTTCATACACAGGAGTAAGTAGTAGTGTACCTGATGCATGTGCTACCCAAGGTAGTCGTAGCAATGGCCGTTTAAATGACGGTGAAGTGATTTGTTTGGGTAACAGCGATCCTATGTGGTTTAGTATTGCTGACGTACAAAGTCAAAGTGGTGTGGCGATAACTACCGCTAATGGCAGTGGCGACATCAGCCTAAGTTATTCAAACAGCAGCTGGCCAAATGGCAGTAATGAACAGGCTCAGTCCAGTAATAGCGGCAATAGCGAATGTATTTATATTAGTGATCAAAGCCAATATTGGGGTTATTTAAAGGTGTCGGGCAATAGTACTGGTGCAAGTCTAGTGGTTGATTTTAATAGCCAAGGGTGTCGTTAAAATTATCATATTAAAAAAGTAAAGCACCTACAGCAAAGCCCATCTATATGGGCTTTTTTAGTGTTGTAACTTAAGCGTTAAAGTGAGTTTAGATTGCTCGTTTATACACCGCGAGTGGATGCGAAGTACTTAACGATACGTGCACGCTATCGCCAGGGTATACAACGACTTCGTGGCTTACGCGGCTAGTAACCACTGTTTTACAGGCAAGCTCTACTGCACATAAACGACTCCCTCCTTCAAAGCGTACCCATACGACCACACCGTTGTTGCCGATCTCACCTTGTACTAGCATTACATCGTCGGGGCGAAGTAGGACATCCACCTCACCTTGTTGGCAATCTACGCCCTGAGCGGGCACATTGCCGATGGCTGTAGTTGCTTGATTATTCTCAAAAAAACCGTTAATGAAACTTGCTTCACCTAAAAAACGTGCAACAAAGCGATTGTTGGGCACACTAAAACAACGCTCAGGAGTATCAAGTTGCTGGATTTTTCCGGCCTTGAGCACACCCACACGATCGCCTATTGATAAAGCTTCTTCTTGATCATGAGTCACCCAAATTGCAGGCACGCCAGCTTTTTTCAGGGCATTTCGGATATCCCAGCGCAGCATATCTTTTAGTGCCGCATCAAGGTTTGAAAGCGGCTCATCAAGTAACACAAAGTCAGGTTGGTGGGCAAGGGTACGTGCTAGTGCAACTCGTTGTTTTTGACCGCCTGAAAGGGTGGCTGGCTTTTTATGACGAAAGTCATCAAGACCCAGTAGGGCTATCCAATGATCAGCAACGGCGGTATCTTTTAAACGAAAGCCAATGTTTTGCTCAACGGTTAAATGAGGGAATAACGCAAAGTCTTGAAATACCATACCTACGCTGCGTTTCTCAGGTGGCACAGTCAATTTAGGGGTAGCCTGCCATTTACCTAAGTTAATTTCACCTTCGCTAATAGGAATTAGTCCGGCGAGCGCTTGTAAAATTGTGCTTTTACCACAGCCCGTAGGGCCTACTAGCATGAGAATTTCACTTTCACCAAGCAACAAATTTAGGTCGCTTACTACACGGTTACTGCCATAATCTATAGACAACTGGCTTACAGATAGCATTTGTATTTAAATCCTCAATGTTCGAGTTGGTTACGTTTTTCGCCAGACATCATAATAGCTAAACCGCACGCAGAAATCAGTACTAACAATAACCCAGGAATAGCAGCACGACCAAAATAGCCCGCCTCATAAACACGCCATAAATAAGTCGATAGTGTTTCAAAGCCAGTTGGGCCAAGTAATAAGGTTGCTTCTAATTCACGCATGGATTCTAAAAATACTAAAGCGGCACCGGCTATGATCCCACGCATTGTTAGTGGTAAAGTTATGCGGGTAAATGCTTCGCGCGGACTGGCGCCTAAGACCCGCGCAGATTTAACTAAACTTGGATCAAGGTGCTCAGTGCTAGTGCGCACAGAGCCTACCGCTAAGGGTAAAAAACGCAGCATATAGGCAATGATCAACAGCCCTAATGTTTGATATAAAAACGGCAATTGCAAACCACCGTAAACTAGCGCTGTGCCCATTACAATACCTGGAATACCAAAACCAAAGTAAGTAACACGCTCCATGATACGACCCGCTTTACCGCTAAGTGCAGCATGGGCAACAGGGATAGCTACAATCACCGCAACCACTGCAGCAATGGCTGAGGCATACGCTGAATTCCACGCGATGCTAAAATCAAATGAGCTAAAGCCATCACGTGCTAACCACAGCGAAAATATCGCCAGAGGTAAGCCAATGGCTAATAATAAAATAGGCGCAAAAGTGGCAAACATAGCCGCTAGTTGCAACTTACTAGGAAACAAAATTAATGGCCGGCCATGGCGTTCGCTAGCCGTTTTAATTTGTGACTCAATCAACAGTAAAAAGCCCACAATCACCAACAACTGTAACGATAACATTGCTGCACGACTTAACTCAAACGCATTGTACTCGACATAAATAACCCGGGTAAAGGTATCAAGGCGCATCATTGCAGGTGTGCCAAAGTCAGACAAAGTATACAGTGCAACCAATAACGAACCTGCGGCAATGCCATTTACTACACGGGGTAAAATGACTTTAAATACACTTTCGGTCATCGACATACCTAAGGTGCGGGCCGCATTAACCATGCTTGCATCAAGACTAAGTAAAGATGAGCGGGTAGTCATCATTACAAATGGAAATGTGTAAAGAGTCATGACAATAGCTGCGCCGCTGAGTCCATCCATCGATGGCAGTTCAATACCAAGTAGATTATGTATCTCTCCGCCGGAGCCAAAAGCCGCATAAAGCGTAAATGCACCAATGTAACTGGGAATGGCTAGAGGCGCGGCAAAAAACACCAACCATACTTTTTTAAACGGTAAGCGCACATAAGCGCTGATAAATGCTAACGGTACTCCGATTAAAATAGAACCAATGACCGTTAATACCATCAAGGACAAAGTATTGCCGAGAATACTTAAATTATGATTATCAAACAAAGAGCTGGCATCAGTGGCCAGCGTTATTAAAATAAAGATAGGAGATAAAACAATAAGCGCTGCAAGCAGCGCCATTGGGTAAGAAGCTGGTAGTCGCATTACAGTACGCCGCTATTTCGCATCAAAGCTATGGTTGGCCGAAGATCAGCTAACTGTGTTAAGTCCACTTTGGGTGGTGAAATATTGGCTAAAGATGGTAACCCTTCAGGTAGAGGGACACCATTTACCAGCGGAATTTCATAGGCTTCACGAGCCAAGTAACCTTGCACTTCGATGCTTAATAAATAGCGCATAAAGTGAGTGGCAAGAGGGTCGTCGTTCAATGCCAAAATACCTGATGCATTGACTAAACAGCCTGCATCTTGTTGGGTAAATGCTAAATCAAGTTTGGCATCTGGTTTGCCTGATTTTAAACGTAAGGTGTAATAGTGATTAGCAAAACCAATATCCACTTCACCACGTTCAACGGCCATTACTACACCCAACTCACCGGCATAGGTTTTAGCACGCTTCTTAATCTTTTTCAGCCATTTCGCTGTTTTATCGTCACCTTCGAGAATACGCATTGCCGTTACAAATGATTGAAACGATGCATACGCAGGTGCCCAGCCAATGCTTAAGTCACTATCAGCAATGTCCATAATACTGGTTGGAATTTGCTCTTTGGTCAAACGCGAAGTGTTATAGGGTATGGTGCGCACACGACCGGTGACAGGGGCCCAATCTTTATAGCGAAACTGTGGTTGCAACTGCGCTGATAAATCACTCGGAATAGGTTGTGCAAGGCCGGCATCTGAAACCAAGCCAATAGCGCCAGAATCAACAGCCCAAAACAAATCGGCTCTACGCACCCCTGCTTTTGCTTCAGCAACAATGGTATTGGCTAAAGCTGCTGTAGGACCACGACGAATGCCTAGTTTAAAGTTGGGGTTTCTGTCTTGAATTGCTTGTAGCACATTTTCATACAAACCACCTTCACCACGACCTAGGTATAAGGTCAGCTCACCTTCAAGTTTAGGTAAGTCATCAACAGAAACTGGGTTTGCTATGTTGGCAGCTAGTGCGCGAGAAAGAGGCAATGGTAATGCACCGATTGCCCCAAACGCAGCTAGGCCTTGTATAAAGGTCCTACGCTTCACTTAAAATACATCCTTACGTGCTTTTTCGGCTTTTTCGAGTAATACCTTGGCGCGGTCTAATTTAGTGTGCATGCTACTTACCACATCGCGTACTTCATCAACACTTTTGTTATCTGAAATTGCTTTTGGCAGTGTCACGTTAAAATCTTTTTCTAATATTTCAACAAGTTTGGCATCTTGTTCGATAAGTGTGCCTTCAACACCTTCAAATAGGTGAAGGTAAGTATCGTGCACAATGCTGGTTGCTTCATCACTTAAACGCTCTGCATATTTGGCAATGACACGATCAAGTTTATGTTTAATTTCATCGATTGTAGCACTTTGAGTCATGCTTGTGGTTGCAGTTGCTTTAACGTTTGCAAGCAAACCTTTTTGTTGAAATTGCGCCGCTAGTTTAACTGCGCCAAGACCTTGCCACAAGGCAGCATTCATCGCTTGTTGTTCTTTACGAGCTTCAGTCGCCGGCTTGTTATTATCAATGGCCATTTTTACGCCATAAATACCTTGCCAGATTGACGCATATACCGGCACAAAATTTGTTTCAATCGCGCTGTGAAACTTCACTGATTCCCAATACTCGATTAGGTCATCGCTTTTTACTGCTTTTACGCCTTTGCTTTCATAGTCGCTTACCATGGTATCGACTTTGCCGATCATCCATTCAACTTCTTCTGAGTAATCTTTGATATTTGCTTGTAAGTGATTTACATGTTCGCCAATAGGGCCATTAGCAAATGCAGGTTGCGCAACAAATGCTGATACTAAAAGAAGGCTCACACCTAAGGTTGTTGCTGATTTAAATAATGCTTTCATGAAAGTGGATCCGAAAAGATGATTGTAAATGATAGGCATTATCATATATGTAACCATGACTAAAATCAAGGATACTAATTTTACGGACTAAATTCTATTTTGTCTTTATTTATAAAGCATTTGGCGATATTAGGGACGTGCCAACGGGTCGTTGAGTTGTGGCTAAAGCAAAGCAGCTAAGAGGTTATTTCTTAGCTGCTAACTAAATTATAAGTTTATCCGTTTGATAAGTCGGATCTCCTCCCCATCGACATCTAATAACGCAGTGACGGTGATCAACATCGGTTCGCTACTCGCTGTGAATTTAAATTGATAGTTTTGTACTGCATAAGGCGCAATCTCCACAGGGTGTTTTTGTGTCATTACACTTTCAAGCTGTATAAAGGGCGTAGCTGTCAGTGTTATTTGCCCCGTTGTCGCACCTGAATAAGGGCCTGATAGGGTCGCGGTAAATAGCCAATCACCCGCGTTATTTTTAGTCTGAGTGAGTGTCATCCCAACTCCGTTGAAAGGGACATTAGCAGCACTAATTTCACGGGTTTTATTTAATCCTTGCCAATTAAGATCTTGTTCGACAACAATTGTTTGAGCTTGTGTTGACGCTGGTAAGTGAATGTTGTGGATACCGGGTTTTAAGAGCTGACGGAGATGGTGCTTGTTAAGCACCTTACCTGCAGTTGCAAAGCTAACTTGGGCGGCCAATTGCAGCTCAAAATCGGTAGGGTTTTCGACGCGTAAAAAGGCTTTGTTGTGGTGATAGTAAACACCAGAATTAATACCACTGAGTGCGCTAAAACCACTATTACCTAATAGGGTTTTATAGCGGTTAAATATAACTGCAAGTTCAGCATTTATGGCTGTATGGTTGCTCGGCTGAGGTAATTTTGCCATTAACTTACTCAGCTCGACATCGCAATTAACCAGTTTGCGCTGATGTTGTTGGCAGGTTCTAAACACTCGATTTAATAATTTATAACCTGTAAATAGCCACGGATCAGTAAGCTGTGTTTGGTTTTGTGCTGCTAAATTTAAATATTTAGCATCGCCAGCTGGCGTTGCAAATAAGTAAGGTGTGATCTGGTGATTGTTATTTTTACTTAATAAGCTGATTTTTTGTGTATCGAGTGCGGCTGTTATTTTAGTCGATAAAGCAAGGGTAAATGTTTGCCCAATGATATTCGTCCCGTTATCCGCTTTTAAGCCCACCGTTAGTTGGCTGCTCCCTAATGTAAGGTTTAAACCAAGTGTTGCGTGTTGAGCTAAAGCGGCTTTTAACTCAGGACTAAGTGCGATTTGCACAGGCTGAAAATCCTTGAAATTACGTGCGGTTATTATTAACCGCTCAGCATCTACTGTTAATAGTTTTAGTAATTGGTCGTCATTCGCTTGCTCATTACCAATAAACGTAGTGCGGTATTGTTGGTTTTGCTCGCTGCGCTTGCCTTGCATGGCAATGCCTATTTCACCGCGCTGTAATTGTGCCGGTTCAAATTCAATTAAAGCAGCCACTTGGTGCTTATTTGTCAGATCGATTAACGCATTTACTTGTGGTGCGGGAAAGTCCATCACTGGGTGCGATACATCAGTAGTGAGAGCGGGGTTTATATCCAATCGAGATAAGGTATTTGAATCTGTATTTCGTAGCCAATAAGCATTACCATTTTGCTCCCACGGGCCTGATACAATATGAAAACTGGGTTTTATATTTTGCACAAAGTCAGCAAAGCCTTGCTCTATTGCCTGCCAATCTTTAAAAGTGTGTTTAAGGAGTGAATTGGCTGTGCTGAGCGTGGCGTCACTGTGTGGGTTGGCAAGCCTAAGTTGCTGCACAAAATATGCAAAATATTGTGCGCGTTCTGGAGAGCTTAAAAGGTAATGAATGATAAAAAAATTAAGGCCGCGTTTAAGTGCAGGATCATCGTTTATTTGCTCAAGAGTGGGTTTATCAGCACTGTAATATTGCTTTAAACCGGTCTCAATATAATTCATAGGGGCACGATCAAACACCATCACAGTCAGTTGTTTTTGCTTGGCATCGTAAACATGGTGAGCGACCGAGTCGGCTAAGCCTTCGGTGATCCAATTAGGCGCCCAGGTTGAATGACCGTTTAAAGCCATGTGAAAAGCATGCATGGTTTCGTGAATGACAATATAGCGTTGGTGATGCTCACGATGGCTTGGGAAGTTATATCCTGCGCGGTTATAAAACATAGTTTCGCCGCCTGCGGTTTTATGTACGCCTCTTAAAAAACCGTCATCAAGCATGGCCTCGCGCACTCTATCGCGGCTGCTACCATACACTACAGCGATACGCTGGCGTTCAATATTAGGTGGCTCCATACCGAATAGTGCAACATAGTGTGGATAAGCCATTTCTAAAAGCGCTAAATACAGCGTTACTTTTTCTTTTGGTAAATCACTCTTCAGTGCAAAGTGTTTACTTACCCACCAATCATATCCTCGGCTATTACCAATTTTGCCATCGCTATATGTATAGGGGATGGTTTTCCCTAAGAATGCAATGTCCATTTTGTGTAACGTACTGGTGTAACCTTGTACTGATAGGTCTACTTGCATCTGTTGTGGATCAGTTTCCATAGCACTTGACGTTGTTGTTTGTGGTTGTACGGTCTGCGCAGTATCGGCTTGCGGCTCTTTTTGACACGCGGCAAGTAACAGTAATAACAAAGTGAGTGAGAGTTTTTTCATAATTATAGTTGTTTTATGTGTATATTGTATGCAATATAAAATACTGTGTTTAATTGTGAAAGTAAACTATGAATAATAATCAAATACCAATAACAACCAACTCAGCAGCAAAGCAGAGTAAGCAAACCCCAGCTAATAAAGGCTTTGGTGTGGCATTTTATATTGCAAACACCATGGAAATTTTTGAGCGCTTAGCTTGGTATGGCTTTTTTGCGGTTTCATCTGTCTATATGACTACCCCAGTTGAACAAGGTGGGGTGGGCTTTAATGATGCACAGCGTGGTGCTGTGCAAGGTATTATTCCTTTCTTTTTATATTTATTACCGGTGTTAACAGGCGCGCTGGCTGATCGGTATGGTTATAAAAGGCTGTTTATAATTTCCTTTATAATTATGGCGCCAGGTTACTACTTTTTAGGCCAAGTAACTGACTTTAATTCGTTCTTTATGATTTTAATGTTGGTGGCATTTGGTGCGGCGTGTTTTAAACCTGTGGTGGTTGGTACTATAAGTCGCAGCACGAATGATACTAACCGTGGCCTAGGGTTTGGTATTTTTTACACTATGGTTAATTTGGGCGGCTTTATTGGCCCATTAGTCGCCGGTTATATGCGTGCGATCAGCTGGGATGCGGTATTTGTAATGTCGGCCGTGTGGATTTTGCTTAACTTTATTCCGCTGCTATTTTATCGCGAAACAACCCCATCTTCGCAAGCAAATACCAGCCTTAAGCAGGTATTACAACAAGCTCAACAAGTATTAGGCAACAGCCGCTTTGCACTGTTGTTATTTACTTGTGTGATTATTCTAATGACCGCAGGCGTGAGTTGGCTCAGTTATACGCAAGCTTTTGTATTAATTGCTCTATGGTTAGGGACAAACTGGTTGTGGGATAAAAGTGTCAGTACTAAGCAAAGCCATAACTGGCACTTACAGCCGGTGCGGGTAAGTAACCGTAATTTTGCCTTGTACTTAGCCATATTGACAGGGTTTTGGACTGTGTATAATCAGCTATTTTACACTTTACCGTTGTTTATACGCGATTATACAAACACTCAAGACTTAGTTGTTTTACTCAGTTGCTTTGGTCAATCAACAGTGGATTTTTTTGCGTTTGTTGATAGTGGAGCATTGAGTGAAAAAATTCAGCTTCTATCAGTCAATTATGCATCTTCATCACCTTTAGCGAGCACTGAGCTTGAAGCAATACGCCTTGAATTAGTGCATTTAAAAGTAAACGTGCCAGTGAGCGAAATAGCGCTTTTTATTGAGCAAATAGCGACTAGCGACTTTACCCTGCAACAAAGTAAACAACTTGCCCAGCAATGGCTGGTTTACCGACAAGTTAATCCCGAGTACCTGATTAATTTAGACTTTGCGGCCATAGTATTATTACAAATAATCGTTAGTGTAAAATGCCAAAGATTTAAGGTGATATCGGTTTTGATCAGTGGTTTGATTGTTACTGCGGGTGCTTTTTTAGTGTTATTGCTAATGAGCGCGGGTTTATTAATGACGCAACTGGGCGGAGCGGTCATGATCACGGTTATTTTATTGATTGCCTTGGGTGAAATGCTCACCTCGCCAAAAAGCCAAGAATATGTTGCCAGTATTGCCCCTAAAGATAGCGCTGCAATGTTTATGGGTTATTATTTTGTATCTATGGCACTGGGTTTTTTATTTGCTGGTTTTTTATCAGGTTGGAGCTATGGTTACTTAGTGAAAGAGCTGCAACGTCCGGCACTCATGTGGCTATTATTTGCAATGATCGCGCTTTTCACTGGCTTTGGTTTTTACCTTCTAGCGCGAAATAATAAGGATACCCACAGTGAAACTTAAACAGCGACTTATTTTAATAGCTGCCATGCTGATGTTGAGCTTACAAGCCACAGCAAATGACCCAGTGAGCGGTGAAAATAGTCATTATAAAAATTTAATTGATCGCACGGGAAGTCCATATTATATGCAAGACTTTGCTAGAGGCGAGCATCAACGCTTTAGTCCATTATTTGACTTAGGTGCATGGCATGGTCATTTACTGCCAAGCGATGACAATATCGGAAGCTTTACCGGGCCTGCAATTATTAGCGAAGAATACCTTAATTTTATCGCCCCTTATTTAGAAAAGCTCAGCGTCTATAAAGACCAAAGTCATAAAGTTAAACTCGCCATGAATAGTTACAGCTTGCCGGGTGCTTTAGTGCAAGAATTAACGGGTGATGGCGTAAGTATTCGCATGGAGTTACGTTTTGTAAGTAATCGTACTTCGTTAGTTAAAACACAGATCACAACCAAAAAACCACTCATTTTGCGCTGGGAAGGGCGGTTAGTGAGTAAGTTAACAGCTCAAGACGGTATCGCAAAAGATGCGCGTTCACCTTTTGAAGTATACCCGCAACTGTTACCTCAATGGCAAGTGAGTGATAATACTATCACGCTAAAGTTTGGCAAAGTGCGTGCACATGGCCAGTTACTAACTTCTGGCAGCTCGCAGTTACAATTGCATAAAACGCTATCAGTCAACACCACTCATGAAGCATTAAGCTATGCAAGTGACACAACAATTGATAGCGATACCACGTTTTACACAACTTATTCGTACTTATTAAATAGCCAAGAAGCGGCAAACGAGCAGGCTATTATAAAAGATGTTTTAAACCAGCCCGAGCTGTATTTAGCCCGCAGTGCCACGCGTTGGCAAGGGTATATTAATAGTGCGCTGCGCCCGTTAGCCAGTGCCGATGAAAGGCATAAAAAGTTAGCCGTCAAAAGTATTGAAACCTTGATTGGTAATTGGCGTTCTAAAGCCGGTGCTGTTGGCTTTGATACCGTAAGTCCTGCCGTGACGGGACGCTGGTTTTCCGGTAATCAGACTTGGCCGTGGGATAGTTATAAGCACGCTTTTGCCCTGGCGACTTTTCACCCAGTACTCGCAAAGCAAAATCTCAATGCGGTATTTGAGCACCAAATAACAGCAAATGATGCTGTAAGACCGTGGGATGTAGGGTTTATTCCTGATTTAGTGGCTTATAATTTAAGCCCTGAACGGGGTGGTGATGGGACTAACTGGAACGAACGTAATACTAAACCCAGTTTAGCCGCTTGGGCTGTGTGGCAAGTTTATGAGTACACAAATGATAAGCAGTGGCTTGCGGAAATATTCCCAAAGTTGGTCAGCTATAGAAACTGGTGGCTAACTAATCGAGATCACAATGGCAATGGTGTGCCAGAGTATGGCGCAACAGTTGATAAGGCCCATACAACGGATGACGGTAAATTACGCTTTGAGGTGCAAACAGCAACGGGTTGGGCTGCGCAAAGTGGTCTTGAAAATTATAAGGATCAGCTTATCGCCCATCCACAAAAACAGATAAAGATCCCTGCGCAAACAGCGGCATCGTGGGAGTCGGGCCGAGATGATGCAGCGGTGTTTGGTTTCATTAGCAGTGAACAACTCGCGAAGTATATAAAAAATGGCGGTAAAGCCACTGATTGGCACGTAGGTTTTGCCGAAAATTTTGATAAAGCGGGGCGTTTGATTGGCTACTCATTACTGCAAGAATCAGTCGATCAGGCATCATACATGGCAGCGGATAATCGCTATTTAAGTAAAATTGCTAAAGAGCTGAATTATCCTCGCCAAGCGAGTTATTTTTTAAAACAAGCAACCAAACTAAGAGCGTATATAAATCGATGTATGTTCGATAGAACAACTGGCTATTATTATGACATTGAAATAGCACCACAACCGTTAGCAAGTGGCTGTGCAGGCAAGCCGTTAGTTAAGCGCGGTAAAGGCCCTGAAGGCTGGTCGCCGCTATTTAATCAAGTAGCCACGGTTGAACAAGCGCAGCAAGTGGTTGATGTAATGCTTGATGAAAAAGAGTTCAATACCTACGTACCACTTGGCAGCGCGGCTTTGAGCAACCCTGCTTTTGGTGCAGATATCTATTGGCGAGGTCGAGTATGGCTTGATCAGCTGTATTTTGGTTTGGTGGGTATGAGTCATTACGGTTATTGTGAAAAGGCGCAGCAACTCAGTGAGCAACTACTTACTCATGCTGATGGCTTATTGGCCAGTGCTCCTATTCGCGAAAATTACAATCCTTTGACGGGCGAACAACAAGGCGCGCCTAATTTCTCGTGGAGTGCCGCGCATTTATTGTTGATAATGCAAAAACAAGGACGTTGGTGTGAGTAGGGCTAAATAAATATTGATATAAACGTTCAATTAAAGGCTAAGTATGTGTGAAATAAATGCTCAACAGCTTATGCAAAACAATAAAATAATACTCTTTGACGGGCAGTGTAAGCTTTGTAATGCATGGTGTAATTTTATTATTAAGCACGATAAAAAGCTGTGTTTTAAATTATGCAGTGTGCAGTCTTTAAAAGGCCAAGCAATCCTCACGCACTTTGGTTACCCAACAGCTAATTTTAAAACCATGATCTATGTTGAAAATAATCAGTGTGTTACCAAAAGTGATGGTGTGATTAATGTTGTTTCACAGTTGGGTTGGCCATGGCCCTTAGCTAACATATTACGAATAATACCGAAACGGATACGCAACTGGGGGTATGATGCCATTGCACTTAACCGGTATCGCTTATTTGGAAAATATAATTATTGCGTGATCCCAAGTCATGAGTATGATCACCACTACTTATAATTTCTTTACAAGGCGGACTGTTGGCAGGTTATTTGGTTAAACTTAATATACTGTTTTTAGTGTTTAGTGCTGGACTATATGCTCAAAATGACACCCATGATGACTCTGCAATCGTGGTAGATGTTCGCGACAGAATTAATCTGCGGATGCAAAATACCGCCCAGTGGTTAGACGATTTACTCGGTGAAGAGGTTAACCCAAACAAAGCCCATGCGAGAGGTTTTTTGCGGTTAGGCTGGCTTCCCCGCAGTGCTGATCTAGCTGAAACAGAAGTACGCTTTAAAGTATCATTAAGCTTACCTAGCTGGGAAAACCGCTTAAATCTAATAATAGATAATGACGCTGACGAATTTAGCCGGTTGCCTTTTGAAACCGACTCCCCAGCTAATCAAAACAATGGTACTGAAGACATAAATGCTGCGCTGCAATTTTTAGTTGAGCGTACCGCTAACTTAGAGGTTGATAATCGTGTTGGCATATCACGTAGCCAACTTTATGGACGCAGTGCACTTCGTTGGAATAAAACATTTAATCAAACGCAGTACTTTGCATCTGCCGGCTTAGAGTATTACTTCTCTGATGGCTTTGGTTACTTTATTAAGCTCTCCAGTGATACTAAGATCAATGAGTTTTATTCGCTGAATGTCTCTGCTAATTACCGTGAAATTGATGACGAAATAGATAGCGAAATGCGCTCAGGTGTTTATTTAAGTTATATACCCGATGCGCAGCGAGCCGCAGTGTTTGGTGCCAATGTACAGAATAGTTTTGATGACTTTACTATCTATACAGTATCGTACCGTTACCGGCAGCAAGTAAAATACAGTTGGCTGTTTTATGAATTAGAGCCGTTTATAGAATACCGAGAAGAACTCAATTATCGCGACGAAGTAGGATTCGCGATTCGTTTAATTGGCTATTATGGCCAGTGATAATGACTAGTTTTTATCTATTATGATAAAATCCCCTCAGTTTAATTTTGTAGAGATAGATCATGGCTAGCACCGCACACGCATTACACATTTTAGTTAAGCATAAAGAACTTGCCGAAGACATAATTCAGCAGTTAAAAAAAGGCGCTAAGTTCCATGTGCTCGCTAAAAAACATTCCTCTTGCCCATCGGGTAAAAAAGGGGGTGATTTAGGCGAATTTAAACGTGGCCAAATGGTTCCGCAATTTGATAAAGTGGCTTTTGGCGCAGAAATATTAGAACCACATTTAGTAAAAACTAAATTTGGTTGGCATGTGATAAAAGTGCTTTATAGAACGTAAGAGTAAAGTTAGCTAGAAAAACGAGTGACTTCGATTTAACGAAAAAACCACCTACAAAGGTGGTTTTTTCGTTTAAGTATCCAGTAACTTTAGCTGCCAACGGCACTTGGTTGTACATCCAAACCATAACCAAACATCACTGCAAGTACGAGCACAATCGATGCTGCTAACATCAATTTAAGTAATAGTGGTAAACAAAAACGGAACCAATGCCCATAAGGGACACCCGCCATGCCTAAAATTCCCATTAATACCGCATTGGTAGGGATAATCATATTTGAAAAGCCATCACCAAATTGATACGCAAGCACTGCAACTTGGCGTGGCACGCCGACTAAATCGCCCAGTGGTGCCATAAGTGGCATAGTGACATACGCTTGCCCAGAACCTGACGGAATAAAGGTATTAAGCACTGTTTGAATTACTAACATGCCAATGGCTGATATTTCAGCACTCACATAAGATAATGGCAGTGACATGCCATGCACTAAGCTATGCAATATTTGCCCATCTTCAAGGATTAAAGCAATACCACGGGCAACACCAATTAAAATAGCGGTGGTGACGAGATCTGAAACACCTTCAATAAAGCGGTTTGCAGCATCATCGGCAGATAAACGGCCCAGAATAGCGATCAACACACCCCACGCGATAAACACGCCGCCTAATTCGTATAAGTACCAGCCTTTGGTTGCAATACCCCATACAGCAACACCTAGCGTGACAATAAAGCTACCTAAAATTAATTTATGACGCAGTGCAAGTTCAGGGTAATGCGGTGTTGCTTGATCATTGAGAGGGCAAGGCACATCAAGCATCATGGATTTACTTGGATCGGCGGCCACCTTTTTAGTGTACTGCCACACATGATGAAAACCAATTAGTACAAAGGGCACAAATATCGCTAAGCGCAACCATAAACCAGAATAAACAGGAATTTCAGCAATCTGTTGGGCAATTAACACTGTGAATGGGTTAAACGCAGACACGCCATAACCAATCCCGTAACCGGCTACAATCATCCCTACTGCTGTCATTGCATCAAGGCGCATAGCTTTACAAAGAGCGACTAATATTAATACAAATGGAATATATTCACCCGCTGTACCAATACTGCTTGATGCTAAGGCAAAACAAAAAACCACCATAAATATAAGTCGTTGCGGCTTTTTACCATGGCGCTCAAGTAAACGGCCAATCAACGCATCAACCGTGCCGGTAGCACGGGCAATGGCCAGTACACCGCCAACAATCAAGACAAAAAAGATCACATCTTGCGCCGCAGCAAAGGCGCGCGGAATCGCCGTTAATAAATCCCAAGGGGTAAGATAGTGACGTTCAGCGACCGTATGATAGGTGCCCGCAAGGACCATTTCCCGACCAGACTCGGTGAGTGTTGTGTCAAAAAAACCTTGTGGTACTAACCAGGTAGCAACTAACGCAGTGACCATCATACCTAGCAGTAAAATCAAAGTATGCGGTACTTTGAAAGAATTACTCATACGTTCTCCATTTTTATAATTGGCGCAGCAGATATGCCTCGCTGTTTTTTGTTAAGGATAACACGAGTTATAAAATCACAATAAAAATAGCAACGTCAGTCTGTAAAGGAATGTAACGGGGGGCACTAAGTTAAAGAAGAAAGTTAGTTAAAAAGCGACGCAACAGGTAAATTGCGTCGCTTGTCATTTTATTACGCTTCTTGCTCGGCGATTTGTTTAAATGCTTGCACAAATGCGTCGCTTGGCTGGCCGCCAGTGAGGGCGTATTGATCGTTAATGATAAAGGTTGGCACTGAGGAAATGCCCATTTGCTGTAGCGCATTTTGCTCGCTGCGTACTTCTTGGAAATACTCGCCTGAGTCTAAAATTTCTTTTGCGCGGGCTCTATCAAGACCAACACTTTGTACTACATCAAGTAGGTTGTCTTGCTCATTAAGGAAAATTAAATCGGTAAAGTGGGCTTTAAATAAAGCGAGTTTTAGCTCGGTTTGTTTGCCTTCAGTGGCAGCCCAAGTGAGTAAGCGATGTAAGTCAAAGCTATTGATCATGATGCGTTTACCGTCAAAATTAAAGGTAAAGCCTGCTTTTTCACCCATCTCTAAAATACGTTTGCGGTTTTCGTCGCCTTGCTCCTCGCTCAGGCCATATTTTTGTTGTAAATGCTCATTTAAATCTTGCCCTTCAATTGGCATATCTGGGTTTAACTCAAATGGCTTCCAGCTGATCTCAGCTGAAAATTCGTCACTTAATTGCGCTAATGCTGTTTCAAGGTTTTTATAACCAATAATGCACCAAGGACACATTACGTCTGAAACGATGTCGATTTTTAGCTTTTTCATGAGTGAGCCTATTTTTTACAGTGTGTACGGGTCTATATGCAGGCGCGAAGGGGTTAATTCAAGAGGGGGGATTTTCAATTTACAGAAATAAGTGCTTAAACTGCACGGTAAGCGTTTACCGTGCAGTCGTTATGATGGACTAGCTTAGTCAGCTAAACCAAAAGGGTCTTCGATGCTATGGGCAGGCTCAGTAAACCATTTTGGCCCTTTATCAGTCATATAGAAATGATCTTCTAAGCGAACGCCAAATTCATCAGGTATAACTAGCATAGGCTCATTACTAAAGCACATACCTGTTGCAAGTGGGGTTTTGTTGCCGCCGACTAAATAAGGCCATTCGTGAATATCTAAGCCAATACCGTGGCCTGTGCGGTGGGGGCAACCTGGCGTTTGATATTCAGGACCTAGCTCTTGCGCGGCTAAGTAACTACGCGCGGCGGCATCGACTGCTTCACAAGGCGCACCAATTTTTGCAGCGTTGAAGGCGGCGATTTGCGCGGCTTTTTCGTAATCCCAAAACTGGCGTTGGCGCTCTGTGGCCTCACCAAACACATAGGTGCGGGTAATATCTGATAAATAATCATGTACTTTACAGCCAGTATCAATCAGTACCATATCGCCTTTTTTAAGAATTTGCGGGTCTTTCACGCCATGTGGGAACGAGGTTGCAACGCCAAATAATACGATGCAAAAATAGTTACCTGGAGCACCTACTTTTTGGTGTGCTTGCTTGATAAACGCTTCAACTTCGCTCGTGCTGATTCCTTCGTGTAACATACTTGCAGTTGCTTGGTGAACCGCTAACGTCATATCCATAGCGCGTTGCATCAGTGCCAGCTCGTTGGCTGATTTATGCATTCGACAATGAGCGGTCACAGGTTGTGCATTGACTAGGTTTAAGCCAGTTTGTGCTTTGTTTATACCATCAAAAATAAAGAACTGTGCGCTTTCGTCAATGCCAACAGTGCCATTAGCCGCAATGCCCATTTCTGCGAGTATTTCAACAAATAAAGCATAAGGGTTTTGGTGCTCTTGCCAACCACGAATAGGGCCATCGATGACTTTAAAACCGTTTAGTGAGCCAATTTCAAAATACGGGGCAATGTATTGTACGTCGCCTTTAGCCGGTAATATTGCGCCTACCATACGCTCACTGGCATACCAACGCATACCGGTAAAGTAGGTTAAGTTAGTGCCTGCATTTAAGTAAATTGCATCAATACAATTGGCTTGCATGTAGGCTTGTGCTTTGGCAATACGCGCTAAATGCTCATCAGCCTGAATAGGCATTAAATCGCCCGTCATATCGCTTAGACCGGCGAGTGCTTGCTCTTTAGTTTGCGTACCAATTCCGAATGTTGTCATGGTGCTCTCCTTTATTTATATGCGGCTATTGTGCGTGTGGCTGTGCTTTACTGCAAGCGGGTTGCGTTGAAAAGCGACTCACACAATAAGGGTGTATATCTATTTGCGGCGGGTGGTTTAAACACAGTGCGGTTATTAGCTCTGCGGTTACGGCGCCTTGGGTTAATCCTAAGTGCTGGTGGCCAAAAGCAAAGTACAGGTTATCGTGGTTCGGGGCGCTACCAATAACGGGCAATGAATCCGGTAGCGATGGCCTACAGCCCATCCAGGTACTGTTAGCATGTAATGAAAAGGCTGATCTATTCAGTAATGCTTTAGCGTTGGGTAATAATGCTAATGCGCGTTTGTTATTCATTTTTCGTTTGGTGCCGGCAAATTCTACCGTGCCAGCAATGCGTAGGCCTTGGCTCATGGGAGTCATAATAAAGTGACGCTCGGCAGAGGCCACAGGGCGTGAAAGCCCGTAATTACTGGCTAGCATGCAATGGTAACCACGTTCAGTATCAAGCGGCACTTTGTAGCCTAAAGGTTTCAATAGTGTGTTACTCCATGCGCCTGCGGCGATGACTACTTTATTCGCTGTGACAATTTGATTTTGGCAACTGAGTGTATAACCTTGCTTTGCAGGCTGTATCGAGGTGATTTTTTGTTGGCAAAATTGGCCGCCCAACGCGCTAAATTGTTCTGCTAAGTTGAGGCAAAATAAATGCGGATCAACACTGTGAGCCACCTCTTTAAATAATAAAGCGTAGGTAATGGTTTTAGCTAAATTGGGCTCTAGTAGACGCACGTGTTCGCCATCAAGTAACTCCACCTCAATACCCTGATCAAGGTAGCTGCGCAGCATAGCGTTAATTTTACTAAGAGGGGTGGTCTCAAAAGTCAGTAAGCTGCCCTTTTTAGTTAGTAAGTGGCCTAAATTATACTCACTGAGTAAGCGCTCATAAGCGGGGATCGCTAGTTGGTTTAACGCCTTAAGTGCTTGTGTGTTAGTGCGATAAGTCTTGCTTGGCATGTTTTTAACAAATTGCCAAAACCAAGGTAGGGCTTTAAAGCCATAACGCCAATCAATCCGTAGCGGCCCTAATGGATTGAATAACATACCGGGTAGCTTCTTTAATAGTGAAGGGTGCGCAAGCGGAAACACTTGCTCAGTCGCAAAGTGTCCAGCATTGCCTTTAGAGCAGCCTTGCGCTAAACCATTTTCATCATACAAGGTGACTGCAAAACCTGCTCGTTGTAGTTGTAATGCGCTACAAATGCCAATAATACCAGCTCCTATAACGGCGACTTGCTGTTTATTTTTATCCGCCAAAATAATTTACCTCTTCTATAAAAGTAATACCAAACACTTGATTTGTAGGCGCGTATACATTGCATCTCACTTTAAACAGTGATTTATGAAAAAAATCCCGCTGTATTAAATCAGTAAATAAGCATTGTTTTTCAGTTTCTTAAGTAGTTATTCCCAATCCCAAAAGAGCCTCAGAAGATAAACCTTTTAACAAACTTTAAGGTGGGATATTGATTATTGTATACAATATACCTATGATATCAAGCCTAAACATCAATCAGGTAATTAAAATGACAGTAACTTGGCAAGGAGTCTGTGCAGCAGTAATGGCTCAGTTTAGTGCAGACGACTCCATTAACTTTGCAACAACAGCAAACATGAGCGATGAACTGATCAACAAAGCTGTTCACGGCATGATTGCACTGGCTATAGCAAGCCCTACTAACCTAACAAAATTAAAGTGGGCTAAGTGATGCGTAAAGGAAGTTTTTTTTGTATTGACGGCCATACTTGCGGCAACCCAGTTAGGCTTATAACCAGTGGTCACCCGCAATTGAGCGGGCAGAGCATGAGTGAGAAGCGCCAAGATTTTTTGCAAAATCACGATTGGATCCGCCAAGCACTGATGTTTGAACCTCGCGGTCACGACATGATGTCGGGCGGATTTTTATATCCACCGACCACGGAAGACGGCGATGCCGCTATTTTATTTGTTGAAACATCTGGGTGTTTGCCTATGTGCGGCCACGGCACAATGGGTATCGTTACGTTTGCTTTAGAGCATGGTTTGTTACAGGCAAAAGTGCCGGGAACTCTGCTGCTAGACACACCTGCTGGGCGTGTCCAGATCAACTATGAAATGAGTGATGGCAAAGTACAGTGGGTAAAAATTTATAATGTACCTGCGTATTTAGCACATAAGTCGATAGTTATTGAAGTGCCTGAATTGGGCGAGCTGATAGTAGATATCGCCTATGGCGGCAACTTCTACATTATTGTTGAACCGCAAGGTAATTATAAAGGCATTGAACATTTAACGGCTGGGCAAATTTTGCAATATAGCCCGCTAGTGCGTGATGCAATAAACGCCAAAATTAAATGTGTTCATCCGCTTGACTCAACCGTTCAAGGCGCAAGCCATGTTTTATGGACAGGCACCCCAAAAAATGCCAATTCAGACGCCGCAAATGCAGTTTTTTATGGTGATAAAGCCATTGATCGCTCGCCATGTGGAACAGGCACCAGCGCCCGTATGGCACAGCTATTTGCCAAAGGGCAGTTGGCTCAAGGGCAAAATTTTATTCACGAAAGTTATATTGGCAGCCAGTTTATTGGTTGCATTGAACACGTAACAGAGATCGCAGGCATAACAGCTATCTTACCAAGTATTCAAGGTTGGTCTAGGGTGACGGGCACAAGTGCTATCACCGTAGATGACGATGACCCATACGCATTTGGGTTTCAAGTAATTTAATGAGGAGCAAAGCATGACATTAACAGGACAAAGTTTAGTAGCAGGGCAATGGCTCGGTCACTCTGGAAATGGTGAATTTAACGCATTTTCCCCCGCCCGCAATGAACCACTCGCAACGCGCTTTTTTAACCTCAGCGCCACTGAGTTAGACAGTGCAATAGAAGCCGCACAATCGGCGTTTTATGAATATCGTAAAACCAGTTTTGCACAACGAGCAGATTTTTTAGAATGTATTGCTGATCATATTTTAGCGCTTGGTGATGAGTTACTTGAGCAAACACAGCAAGAAACCAACTTACCGCTGGCACGTTTGCAAGGTGAGCGTATGCGCACCGTAAATCAGCTTAAAGCCTTTGCTAATGCATTACGTGACAACCCTGAATCGCCACTGGGTTTAAAAATAGTGGATGAAGCAGATGCCACCAGAGCACCGTTACCAAAGCCGCACACTGAACTTAACTATTTACCGCTGGGGCCGGTGGCTGTATTTGGTGCATCTAATTTCCCTTACGCCTTTTCAACACTGGGCGGCGATACCACCGCAGCCCTTGCAGCAGGCTGCCCAGTAATTGTAAAAAACCACACCGCGCACCCAGGAACGGGTGAGTTGATGGCACGTGTGGCGCTTGCAGCCATTAAAGAATGTGCAATGCCGTTAGGCGTGTTTGCAATGGTGCAAAGTAAAGCCTACGACATATCGCATCAATTAGTGGCTGCGCCGGCAATAAAAGCGGTGGGGTTTACAGGCTCATTTAATGTGGCCAGCAAGCTGCAAGCAACAATTGCCAAGCGTGAAGAGCCGATACCATTTTATGGTGAGCTTGGCAGTATTAACCCACAAGTTATTTTACTCAATAAAGCCATTGAACATAGCAAAGAGATGGCACAATCACTTTGCCAGTCAATGCTGATGGGGAACGGGCAGTTTTGCACTAGCCCAGGGCTTTGGTTAGTACCAACCGGGTGTGACGAACTCGAAGCACATATAACAGCGTGTATTAATGATGCCCCATCAGACACTTTACTCACCCCTGGGATTGTTAAAACCTTTAAACACCAAATAGCAGAGCGAACTCAGCTTGATAAGCTTAGCGTGCTGGGTAAAGGCAAGCTGGAGCATGAATTTCATGCTAATGCACATGTATTTGCTTGTAATGCTGATGACTATTTAGCAATCTCAGCTTTGCAAGAAGAAGTGTTTGGCCCTGCTGCGTTAGTGGTGCGCTACGACAGTGAACAGCAGCTCATGACATTGATAAACCAATTACAAGGGCAGTTAACCGCCAGTATTCATGGCACTGAAGCTGATTTAAACAACGCCGATAGCCTTATCGAAGCGCTGCAATATAAAGTAGGTCGTTTGATAAAAAATCAGCTGCCAACAGGTGTTGAAGTGTGCGCTTCAATGAACCACGGTGGGCCGTTCCCAAGTTCAACCGATGTACGCAGTACCTCTGTGGGCGCAAATGCAATGTTACGTTTTATGCGACCAATTTGTTATCAAGCATAGGATTTATTGGGCGGGATATGCAAATTGTATATTCCCGCTTTCCCCCTTGTTTATATAGGGTACAGACAGATTCTCACTTGGCATATGAGTGAACTTGAGTATAATGTATGCTAAATGCAATGTAAGAGGATCACCATGGCTATCGAGCACAAAACCCGCACCCAGCTTGTTGCAGAAGCAATTCGCGCAAAAATTCTCTCTGGTGAAATTAAAGCAGGCGAGCCCTTACGTCAAGCTGCACTGGCAACAGAGATGAACGTAAGTCGTATTCCTGTACGTGAGGCACTTCTTCAGCTTGAAGCCGAAGGGCTTGTTAACTTTGAAGCGCACAAAGGAGCTACGGCAACAGAGCTTTCAGCATCACAAATTGATGAGATTTTTGATTTAAGAGCCTTACTTGAAGCAGAGCTATTAAGCCATTCAATAGACGGTTTAACAGATCAAGATTTAATCGACGCTGAGCTTATTTTAACTGAGCTTGAAAGCGCTATGGATGCGGGCGACACCCACCTTGCCACAGGCGATTTAAATAGTCGATTTCATGGTAAATTATATTCGCGCGCGCAACGGCCACAAACCCGTGAGCTGGTAGATATGTATAGTAAAAATTCAGAGCGCTACGTGCGCATGCATATTTTACTGGCTGGTGGTTTAACCACCGCACCCGAAGAGCACCGCACATTGTTAAATCACTGTCGCGCAAAAGACACTAAAAAAGCCTGTGACTTTTTGAAAAAGCATATCTTGGGCGCCAAAAACGACATTAAAAAGCTATTATTAAAAATCGAAGACGAAAAAAGGTAACCTTAATAAGTTGTTATTATAAATTTTAATGTGTGTTTACGCAGTTCAGGGTAATCACTCAAGAGTGTTTATCGGTATTCTTGGTAAAAGGCTGTTAGCTATCTGTCAGAAATTGCGAGTATCTATGAATAATGAATATCATTGGTGGGATCTGGAAGACTCTAGCTTCAAGGGTGTTTTATACGACTCGATAAATTGTTATTTCTTGCATGACTTGCCTTACAAAAACTGGGAAGAGTTTTCTGAAGCTGACCCACATATGGCTTATGCACAATTAACCTATGTCCGATTTAACATGCTTGAACAACAATTCATTGATTTGCGGGTTATCCCTCAAATGCTTGGGGTTGAAACTGTTCCAGTTAAATCCAGCGTTCAAGACATAAATAGATACGACTGGCTTAAATCTATCGTTGATTTGACTTTATTCCGTTTTTCCAGCTTGAGAGATATAGCCTTTCATTTTGTGAATGAAGTTTTGGAGCTAGGACTTTCTGATTTTCAGTTAAATATTAAGCAACTCAAAAAAGCTCTCAAAACAGAGTACCCTGAAATTCTAGAGGACTTAAAAACTCTTGATAAAACCGGTGAAGAATTGCGGACTGATCGTAATGACCGAGCACACAAGGGATTCAGTGAACTCTATACTGGCGATGATAAAATGTTCAAAAATATGTCGTGGATGGAAGGCAAAGTTATCGACAACACTGATTATGATTTGGTCGGTATTTATGAAAACTCCCGTGACAAAATTTGTGATCTAGTAGTTCAAGAAGTGCAGGTGGCATTAAGAGCTACAATCAATTTAGTTGATAATTGCTATGACCACTATCGTGATACACACCTTAGGTTATCATGCGGTTCTGCAATGGGAGTGTCGCAGCATTTCCCACTGCATTGTGAAAAAGATAGCTAACAAGCAATTTAAGAGTGATTCCCCACGCTTGGCAGTTTCAGTTTAGGGCTAGTTCAGTGTTTACGGTGTTCAATTTGAGCATCGTGGTAGCGTGGCCCACACCTTAATTGGGGGTTGAGGCTGTAGAATTACTCTTTTTTTAAGAAAGACAGCCAGTTTTATGGGTTCCAAATGCATTACCTAATGCTTTAAAAACGCTTAGAGTTAATTACAGGAGCTCGTCTTTTAATTGAATTTGGCTGTTGGAGTTATACTACAGCCTCGTTAGGTGATTTACATGGATGGTTGGCAGTATCACGATATTGGTTTTGAATCCCAAACTAAAAAAATCAATGGTATTAATATTTGGAAGTATCCTTGGAACGACATGGACGAACCATCATTTGAAGTGCCTCATCCTCAATATCCAGATCAACGTCATAAAATCACACCTTACTTTATTAAAACTAAAGGTAAAACTCTTACATTTGCTGCGGGTGAAGTTAGTAATTGCGTTTGATGTATTTATGTTGCAGAATCAATTGCCTAATACATATGAGCCTTAACTCTGTCAATAGGCAATAGTGTTCTTTTTGACCGTTTTATAAATTGAAGGTCAATCAAAAATCAACTCTAATTCAATAAGCAAATTCGTTTACTTCGTATGTCGATGTGGCTGTTAAGCAAGTAGCTTACGGCAAACACATCTAGGGTGCGTTACGCAGTAATCTCTTATTGCGATCTTATCGCAGCCAGGTTTTTCCCATATCCTTTTGGACTTTCTGGGGCACTACGACTAAATAGATTTAGAAGGTAGAACGAAGCAGGATGCCAGAGCCGAGACATTCATCGGTTAACCTAATCATGGCAAGTAGCCTAGGCCTGTTTTGAATAAAATAAGATGTAACAATCTCAAAAATAGCCAATCTGTAAAGATAAAAACTCCGTAACAACGGAGTTTTTGCTATTTGAATATTTTAAAACATCAGTCTAGTAAATCGAGGACCTCAAGTCGTTCTTTTGCTAGGGCATACCGTGTGTGCACGTCATCAATTTGCTGTTGGGTTAACTTCTTGCCAAAGGTGCGAAGCCCACCTGTTAGATCATTATGATGAATGCCAAAAGCAAACTTAAGGTATTCTAAAAGTAACGGCTGTGCATCAAGATAGGATATAGAGTTCATCGCTTGAGAGATTTTGTTTGCCTCGGCCCATTCTCCGTTATTTACATACTCTTGCATTGTAATACTCGCTTTTGGGAATATGCAGCCCACACCTGTAATGCCGCCACATGCGCCTGCGAGTCCTGCATGTACAGTAACGGTGTCAACACCGGCCAATACTTTTAAATTTTTGTTCTCTAACATCATTGTTTCAATAACTGACACATCGATAGTTGATATTTTAAGCGCAGTTACCTCTGGTAGAGCTGCAAGCCTTGTAAGCAGATCAGTTGAAAGCGCATGGTAGCCCGCTGCGTCAGGGTTGTTATAGGGCATTATTGTTATGCCGGCCTCTTTTGCCGCTGAGGCGCTAAGCGCGTAGTAAGCATACATCTGTTCATCACAAGGTGTTTCTTTGGTTTTTGGTGGCATTACCATAACGGTATCTACGCCGACCGTTGCGAGTTCTTTTACTATTTTGGCTAGTTCTTCTTTGGTTTCTGCCGCTGCGCCACTGATTAAAGGAACGTTGTGTTCTTTAGCAACACTTGAAAGGGCTTTTAGTAAAGAAAGGCGTTGCTCAGCACTTAGGTAGCTGTTTTCACCCAGCGTACCAGAGCCAATAAGTCCACCCATACGAGTACCCCCCTTTCCTTGCACTTTTAAAATATCTGCAGCGTATTTTTTTGTTGTATCAAGGTCTATTTCCAGGGCTCCGGACTCTGACTCTTTTAGCCATGTAAATACGGCCGGCATAACTGTATATCGCCAATCTTTACTGTTCGTTTGCATCATATTTCCTCTTATAAATACATATTGTATACATTATACATTTAGATTGTATCAGCTAAATTGCTTTCGGCAAGGCCGGAATAAAAATAAACTAAACCCTGTATTAATTACTTTGCTCACTTCGTTACTTTTTAGGTGTTCAGTGTGAGTTTGCAAGCAATTGATTATAAATATTGTTTTTGAATAAGTTTGACATGAACCATCTTGTTTTTTAATTTTACGTAAATTAAATGTACATTACATATTGTATACAATATGTAATGAGTGTATATTTTTTACGTCAAGGTTAGCCTGGCAACAAAAAATCAACAGGATCAAAGGAACATTTCATGTTTACGAATAATAAAAAGCAAACTCGGGGAGTGGGTGTTAAAACCCTACTGGCAACAGCTGTTACAGCTGCATTAATAATGACACCAGCTGCGCAGGCCGTAGATGGTAGTAGTATTGTAAAAGGTCATATTGTTGCACACTCTGGTAATGATTTGATTGGCGCAACAATTACACTTAAACACAAGAGTAAAGGGCTTGTTTACACTATTACGAGTAATGCTGAAGGCGATTACTTATTACGTAATGTACCGGTGGGTATGTACGATGTAACGATTGTAAAAGATGGCTATCAAACACTAATTGAAGAAGATGTAGCAGTGACCATTGGTCAATCAATCATTCTCGATGTACAACTTTATAAAGCTGGTACTGATATAGAGCGTATCGCGGTAACAGGTTCGGCAATTCGTCGTGTAGATATGGCTTCCTCTACCTCCGGTTTAACGTTTAGTGATGCTGAGCTTAAAGCAATGCCGGTTAATACAGGCTTTGAGAGCATTGCTTTACTTGCGCCAGGTACCGCTGCACCTGGTGGCTCTAATTTTAAAGGCGCATCAAGTTTTGGTGGTTCATCGGCTGCTGAAAATGGCTACTATTTTAATGGCTTAAATGTAACGAGTATTCGTACTGGTTTAGGTTCCATTCGCCTTCCTTGGGAAGCTATATCCCAAACTCAAGTTAAAACCGGTGGTGTAAGCCCTGAATTTGGTGGTGCATTAGGCGGCATTGTAAACGCTGTGTCTAAATCGGGCGATAACGACTTTAAATTCGGTGCAGAGGTGCGCTGGGATCCTGATGGCCTTCGTAGTCAACATGATTCAATATTTCAAGATAGTGGGACAATAAACACTAATACACAGCAAAGCAGTTACGACTTTAAAGAAGTACAGCTATGGGCAAGTGGTGCAATTATTGAAGATACCCTGTTCTTTTATGGTTTATTTGCACCACGCAGAGAAGAGTCTAATAGCGCAGGGCAAACCACTTTTTCTGATTTTGAGCGTGATGAAGACCGTTGGTTCACCAAAGTGGATTGGTTTATTAATGAAGATCACTCTATTGGTTTCTCTGCAATGAACAATAAACGTACTTGGACTGATAAAACGTTTGCGTATAGTTGGCAAGATAATGTGGTAGGTGATCAACAAGGTGTCGATGCACCAGGCGAAGATGGCGGCAATGTATACAGTATTAACTACAATGGCTACCTCACAGATACTTTTTCAGTGTCAGCCGTTGTTGGTCGTGTTACTGAAAATGTTGAGAACGTTGTAGCATCACCTAATCCCGGCGTGTGGGATGAACGTGACGGTTTTGTAACTCTAAGCCAGCATACAAATTCCGGTATAACGGAAGAAGAGTATATTCGTGACCAAGCCAGAATTGATTTTAACTGGGACTTGGATATGCATTCAATTCAATTTGGTATTGATTACACCAATGTGAAGGTTGATTATTTTGAAGGCCAAAATGGTATTGGGGATGCACAAGGCTGGTGGACTATAAAAACTGCTGGTGAAAATGATATATCAAGTGCTGCGCTGGGGAGTGACTTTATCGAAAGGCGGGTCCGTAGCCGTGAGGTCGATTCAGATACAACTTCACTGGCGTTTTATATTAATGACTCATGGCAAGCAACTGATAATTTAGTCCTTAATATGGGTTTGCGTTATAGCCAGTTTGAAAATACGGTGACAGATGGCCGAGCATTTGTTGATATTGATAATCAAATAGCGCCACGCTTACAGGCTATTTATGATGTATCGGGTGACGGTAGCGCTAAAATATTTGCCACTTACGGGCGCTATTTTCAGCCAGTATCTGCGAACATGAATATCACTCAAGGCTCTGCATCAATTGAATGGTTTGAGTATTTTGAATTAGATCAATTAGAAGGCAATGGCTCGCCTACTTTATTAGCTGACGGCTCACCTAGCAGAGGTGATATGTTACGAGATAGACGCTGGCGCCAGCGTGGTATTACTGAACCTGGGTTAATTGCCTCGTCTTCTTTAAAACCAATGTACAGCGATGAGTTCACAATAGGGTATCAACAAGAAGTTTTTGATTCTATGTCTGCCGGCGTACGTGCTATTTACCGCGACCTTGGGCGCAGTGTTGAAGACACGGATGTAGGCCCTATACTTGCCAAGAAACTTGCCGAAATGGGGATCACCGATAACGTAGGGCAGGGTTCATATTATGTGCTTAATAATCCTGGTGAAGCGATTCAAATGTCGTATGACTTTGATGGTGATGGAGAAATAGATAACGTTAATTTAAGTGCTGATGAGCTTGCACTTGCCGAAGCACAACGCAAATATTTGGCCCTTGAGTTTACCTTAGATGGCAATGTAACCGATGACTTGCGTATCAATACTTCATATACATGGTCACATAGCTACGGTAATACGGAAGGTTTAGTTAAAACGGATAACGACCAAGCAGATCCTGGTTGGACGACCTCTTACGACTATGGCGATTTGATGGATCATGGCTATGGTAATTTACCAAATGACCACCGCCACGCAATCAAATTTAGTGGCGCGTATAATATTACCGATTCACTGACTGTAGGTTTAGTTGCGCGAACTACATCGGGTCGTCCAAAGAGCTACTTCTCAGTTCACCCTGAAGGTGTTGATAGCTGCGAGCAAGGAAGCCCGTGGGATGCATGTGTGAGTAAATACTATGACCAAGCATCGCACTATGATGAAAATGGTAACCCGGCACCACGCGGAAGCAAAGGTAACTTACCGTGGTTAACTAATGTGGATATGTCACTGACTTATTATACTGACTTTTTTGGCTCTGACATGACCTTAAAAGGCACGGTATATAACTTATTCGATGGAGATAGCGCGGTATCGATAAACGAGGAGCGAGCTCAATATGGCGATAATGGCTTAGAGCTCAACCCAGATTATGGTTTAGTAACTGGCCGCCAAGGTGCTCGATATGTATCGTTAACCGCACGTATAGAATTTTAAGTTCCCTGGTAAGTGGCTGTAAATTGTCGTTTTAGTAAATAGTATCTAACAAGCGAAAACTAAAACTGACAAAATGTTTAAGCACATTCTCATTAAGAGTAACACAGCCTTGATGCTGAGTAGGTAACTGCTCAGCATTTTTTATTAAAGTTATTGCACTAAAAAATATTGAGATATATTGTATACAAAAGTGAAGGAGTTAATTATGACCCAGACTTTATTTTCCCATTGGCAGCAGCCTAATAATGATTGGTTACAAATACATACTTTAGAGATGCACACTGGTGGTGAACCATTGCGTATTATAGTTGATGGCTTTGAGCAACTTACAGGTGATACGATGCTTGAAAAGCGTGCCGATTGTTTAGCGCGTTTTGATTATTTACGAAAAGCATTGATGTTTGAACCTCGTGGTCATGCCGATATGTATGGCGCAGTGATCACTTGTGCTGTGCGCTCAGATAGCCATTTTGGCGTACTTTTTTTACATAATGAAGGTTATAGCACCATGTGCGGGCATGCGATTATTGCACTGGCTACCGCTGCAAAAGATTGCGCACTTGTTGACTTTAAAGATGGCTATAATGAACTAAGAATAGACACTCCAGCTGGGCTTATAAAAGCGTATGTTGAACTTAACAATAATCAGTTACAGCAAGTATATTTTGATAATGTCGCCAGTTTTGTTGATAAATTAGACGTTAAAATAAGCTTGCCGATGTGTGGTTCGGTTAGCTGTGATATAGCGTTTGGCGGTGCATACTACGCATTTGTTGATGCAGATACTCTTAATTTAAGCTTAGCACCTGACAATCATGGACATATAATTAGCCTTGGGAAAGCCATTAAACAGCAAGTGACTAATCAATATCAGCCAACGCACCCAACCGATCAGGCACTGGGTTTTTTATATGGGGTTATTTTTTACTCCAATAGCCAGTTATCACAAATTAACCACTTTAGCCGTCATGTGTGTGTATTTGCCGAAGGTGAACTTGATCGAAGCCCTACAGGCACGGGCGTAAGCGCTCGTGCTGCATTAGCTTTTGCCAAAGGCGAATTAGCGGTAGGACAAAGTGTAAATATTGAGAGCATTTTAGGCTCAGCATTTAATGTAATGGTTAAGCAAACATGTGAGGTTAAAGCACGGTCTGCGATTATTCCTCGTGTTACGGGTACAGCCTTTGTGACGGGTAAACATACCTTTTTAATTGATCCAACAGATCCCCTAAAACAAGGATTTATTTTTCGATGAATAATCATTTTTTAGTACGCCAACAATTACTAAAACAATGTATGGCAGAGCAAAACTTAACGGCGTTATTAGTGTTAGGGCATGAGAATATTCGCTACTTGAGCGGGTTTAGTGGTAATGCCGCGTATGCAATTGTGACGCAAGCTAGCTGCATACTTATTACTGATTATCGTTACTTTGAGCGCGCACAATCTGAGTGCCAAGGGTTTGAAGTGATCAGCCGCGACCGTGATAGCGAAAGTTTAGGCTGTTGTATTAACCGTTTTTTACCTGCTAACAGCCATTTAGGTTTTGATGCGGCATTTATTAATGTGGCATTGTGGCAGCAAATTGCTAGTGATTTGAGTGGTCACACATTAATGCCAATTCAAGGAGTAATTGAACGTCAGCGCATGATCAAAAATGACTGGGAAGTAGCACAAATAAAAGCTGCGGCTGCGATTGCGGATGAAGCACTTGCACACACTATTCCATATTTTAAAGTAGGTGTAAGCGAACGTGATTTAGCCTTAGAGCTAGAGTTTAGAATGCAAAAATTAGGCTCTGAAGGAATGTCGTTTGCAACGATTTTAATGTTCGCAGAGCGTACCTCGCTGCCCCATGGTAGCCCCAGTGATAGAACACTTAAAGAAGGCGACTTTATTACCCTAGACTTTGGCGCTGTTGTTAATGGCTATCGCTCAGACATGACACGTAGTTATGTATTAGGTAAAGCGTCAAGCAAACAAGTTCAAATTTACAATGCAGTAGCGACTGCACAACAAGCTGCTATTAATTTAATTAAGCCAGGAGTTGATTGCATTGATTTACAAAATGCATCACAACAAGTATTGGATGGCTCTGGTTTTGGAAAATGGGCAGGACAAGGGCTTGGCCACGGTTTAGGGCTATTTTTACACGAGCAGCCGTTTATCAATAGCAACGTTAAGCACGTATTAGAAGTGGGCAATGTGATCACCATAGAGCCAGGTATTTATATCTCTGAATATGGAGGGGTGCGTTTAGAGGAGGACATCTTGATCACCAACACGGGTTATGAAATTTTAACTCACGCACCTAAACCATTCGAACTGGAGTTATAAAATGCAAGTTATTGATAAAAAACACATTGATAACGCCCTTGATTTTGACTCGTTAATCACTGCTATGCAGCAAGGTTTTGCCCTCGATTTTACTATGCCAAAGCGTAACGTCTATGAGTTAGATAGCAACAGCGGTAGCCGGGATGCGTTTGCTGTGTTACCTGCATGGAATGAACAAGTGATTGGCGTAAAAGCATTTACTTATTTTCCTAATAATGGCGAGGCGGGCTTTGATTCTTTGTATTCTAAAATAATGTTGTTTTCGCGCGAGCACGGCGAACCGTTGGCACTGGTAGATGGCACGAGTATTACTTTATGGCGTACGGCAAGCGTATCGGCGCTTGCGAGTCGTTATTTATCCCGAGAGAATAGTAATCATTTAGTATTTTTTGGCAGTGGTAACTTAGCCGAGTATATGGTGCGTGCGCATTTGGCTGTTCGTAATTTTAAACGAGTAACGCTGGTGGCGCGTAATCATTTAAAAGTAGTCGCCCTGCAAAGTTGTTTAGAGCAGTTATATCCTGATGTTGAGTTTGTCATTGGGCAAAGTACGCAAGAAGTAATTTACAGTGCTGACGTGATCAGCTGCGCGACCGGCTCTCAAGTGCCATTATTTGATGGCAACTGGTTAAAATCAGGCACGCATGTTGACCTAATCGGTAATCATCAGAGTGACCATCGCGAATGCGACACCGCCACAATTACTCGTAGCCGCGTTTATGTTGATAGTAAAACCAATGTATTAGGAGAAGCAGGTGAATTATTAATACCAATAAGTGAAGGTGTATTTTGCGAGCAAAGCGTATGTGCTGAATTAGCTGATTTAGCGAAGGTAAATACCGTAGCCCGTTTTAACGAAACGGATATAACGGTATTTAAATCAGTTGGTACAGCACTGAGTGACTTGATTGCTGCAAATCAAGTTTATCAATCTCTACAGAACTAATAGATAATTTGTGGTGAGTTTTTAATGTGTGTGCTGTGTGTCTGTTTTAGTTTTATAAGGTAAGTGAAAGATGAATACTGTGCTATTGATATTGGGTGTGTGTTTTATTTTTGCAGGGTTACTGCCTCTTTTTAGGTGGTTAAAGTGTAAAATAAGCAAACATCACTGGCGCGTGTGTGTGATTGATAACATCACTAATGCGGTTAATACTCGTATTGGTGCTCATGAACTATTGCCGTCACAGTCAATGTTAGTTAGCTTTAGATTTAACAATCATTTGTATAGCGTATTGGTCAGTCACGACAACACCCTGCTCACACGATTCAAACAAGGCGAGCCTTGCAGTGTATTGGTTGATAAAAATAACCCGCAAAAGGTTTATAACAACTCACAACTATGGCAAAGCTATGCATTAGTTTGGTTGGTTAGCGGTCTAAGTTTGTGCGTGGGGAGCTATTTTTTAACGTGAGGTAAACGAGCATGCTTGGTATGCAACTCACTTATATTGTTTAGTTTTTAGTTATAAAAAAAGGGGGCCAGCCCCTTGTTAAATAGTATGTTATTTAGGTTGGAAGGTTGAGTAACTATTTATTAGGTTGCGATAATCTGGAATGTGGTTTGAGAATAGAGTCCCCAGTCCTTCCACATCATTGCGCCAGTCTCTATGTAATTCGCAAGCTGCGCCAAACCAGGTCATAAGTTGTGCGCCAGCAGCTGACATGCGATCCCAAGCTGCATCACGAGTCATTACATTAAAGGTGCCTGAAGCATCAGTGATCACGAATACATCAAAACCCTCTGCTAAAGCGGATAAAGCTGGGAATGCAACGCATACTTCAGTTACTACTCCAGCAATAATGATTTGTTTTTTTCCTGTAGCTTTAATAGCGGCAACAAACTCTTCATTATCCCATGCGTTAATTTGTCCAGGCCGAGCAATGTAGGGCGAATCTGGAAACATTTCTTTTAACTCAGGTACTAGCGGGCCGTTGGGGCCTTCTTCAAAGCTGGTGGTTAAAATTGTTGGCATCGCAAAGTATTTTGCACAGTCTGCCAATGCGAGTAAGTTAAAAGACATCCACTACTTTTAAAAATTAAAATGACACCTAACTTCAATACAGTTACAAGAGTTTTTATGTGTCTAATGATATTAAAAAACTCTTCTCAGAATAGTAAATGTTCATTTTTGGGCGAGTATAGCAAATAACTGGCAGCACAAGCTTCAGCCTTGAGCTGATAAAAAGTAAAAAGTTGTTTTATATGGTATTACGCTAATAGTTTTTCGCAATTTTTGCGGTTACTTCGTCGTTTAAAGTGTTGGTGTTCACAATACCGGTCAATTGCATCTGGTTTACCAACTGCACCATGAAAGACTTTAGTAAACCTACTGGTGATTTTTAGCCAGTTTTCAGGGCATATGTTTAGTTGCTCTAGTAGCGGTGGCAAAGAATGATCTATATAACCTGTTTTATCTGTTTTTATGCAGCGCCCTGTTTTATCAACAAGGTTTAGGTAAGAGTTCAGTTCAAAAGGCAAACCATTTACAGTGTGTTTTGTTGTTAAACCTGCAAAGCGAAATAAGGACCTAGGTTGTTTGGCATTTTGTGCTGCTGCAATACGTTTTTTAATACTTGTATAATTTGAGTTTTCAGGTGATGAAGCGGTTCCAGCACGGATTGGGTTTAGATCGACATAGGCCATACAAGCCACTAGTGCTGACTCATCAAGTAAAGCTTGAGATTTAAAGCGTCCCTCCCAAAATCTACCTTTACAATTATCTTCTTTATTAGCTTTGCGAGCAATGTACTCATTAAGTGATCGCATAAACCAGCTAATGTCCATTAGCCTTGAACGATATTCTCCAATGCTAGACTTTACTAATTGCAGTTCGACAGAAGAGAGTACCTCATTTTTCACAAAGCGTTGAGTTAATAAAGTACCTTTAAATGCTTTGTGCCAGCGTAAAGCAATGGCTTTATCATTTAGGCGGTTAGCTTTATTATTAGCTACATGAAGGATGATATGTGTATGATTACTCATCACAGCATAGGCGCATACATCAATACAAAATATTGAAGCGAGCATTATAATTTTATCTTCAACCCATTCTCTGCGGTGCTCATACGATTGGCCCGTATGCTTGTCTATGCCACATAAATAAGCTTTTCTTACGCAACGAGATATACAGTGATAGTAGCGAGTATCACTTAGGCTAATTTGTCTTTTTCGAGCGATTGCCATAAAACCTCCAATGTTGTGTTTCTATAAAAATACTAGTCACTTTATATAGGACTGCAACTTTATGATGGGTTTGAATTGGAATCAGTTGTTGAATTTAGATTTAAGTGGGTGTCATGTAAATTTTTTATCATTATGCGACTTGTAATGAGGTGTAATGTTTTATTTCATGTCGACGTTTACGCTTATAGAGCTGTTAATCCTAGCAGCATAAACGTCACAGGAACTCGACAATGATTACTTCAAAACTTTTATTTGTGGTTTTACTTGGTACGGCATCGATTGCGCATGCTGGTACGCAGTACACAACACAACCTGCAAGCAATATTACGACAACAACGGCGCAGTTAAATGGTTATTCGGCATCTACTATTGGCTTAAGTGGTGAAATAATTGATTATGGTGAAACCACAAACTATGGCTTTAGTGTTTTAGTCACACCCGCAGGAGTTAATGGCCCTGTGAGTGCGCAAGTAGCTAATTTAGAGTGTGGAACGCAGTATCATTTTCGGTTTCATGGTGATCCAAAACCGCCCAGATCAACACTGCAAGGTGAAGATCTCACTTTTACCACGCTACCATGTAACCCCACTATATTAAACAATATCTCCCTAGAAACAGGTGGCCAATATTACGTTGTGGCTGAGAATAATGGGGGGGATACAGTGAATGCAAATCGTCTTGCAATTGGTCCATGGGAGCAATTTAATTTAATAGATATTAATGGCGGTGATTTGCTAAGTGGTGATGAAATACATATCCAAACAACATCAGGATACTATTTTGTGGCAGAGCAAGGTGGTGGGGCTGCACTTAATGCAAACCGAACTGCGGCATCAATATGGGAAACGTTCACTATAGAATTACCAAATAACCCTGGTGCATTAATTCAAAATGGTGACAACATCGCGCTTAAATCGATTAATGGTTATTACGTACAAGCGGTCAATAATGGTGGTTTTGGAACCAATGTTCTGCCTACAGTTATAGGTTGTAATGCAATGTATCCTTGCTCATTAGAAATGTTTAAAATAATATTTTAAGTGTGGGTCGCAATTACCAAAACAGTCTATTGTAAGGTAGTTGCGACTTTCAATATAATACGTTGCACTTGCTGCTGAGGTTTACTCCATAGCGCAGTGTTAACAACCATATCAAAGTATGATATTTAATTATTCAAAGTATATATGACACTCTTAACAATCATTTTCAAAGCTCAGCTGCTCTATTTAACGAGGTTTTTTAGCATAGGGTAGACGCGTTATAGCGTGTGTTTTGTGATAACTATCTAAGCCGCTAATGGTGACGGTGTTGATTGACTCTAAATCGATAAAACCATCCTCTAAAATTGCTGAGTCTTCAACATGTAAGTCTATAATCTCACCGATTACTAACTCAGTGCCATTTACGGCAAGGTGTTGATGCTCAACAAATTTAACTGCATACTTTAAACGGCTTTGAGCAACAAACGGAGCCGAAAAATTAGCCAGATACTCGGTTGTAAGGCCTGTAGCATCAAATTCAGATTCATTTTTATCGTAACGGGCAGAAGTCTGGTGAGCTTGTTCCACAATCTCGCTATTCACTTGGTTAATAGTGTAAACACCGGTTGCTAAAATATTCTCGAAAGTATGACGAGGTACACTATGTGGGCGCATAATCATACCTACAAGCGGTGGATGCGCGCCAAGGTGAATAACCGAACTTACAATTGCTAAGTTGGTGTTGCCTGCACTATCTTGAGTACCAATTAAGTTGGCACTTTTAAAACCAGATAGTGAGTTTATTAAATGCGTACGGTAGTGTTTATCTAACTGACTAATGGCGTCTGTTGTAAAGTGCATGGTTTATCCTTACCAGTGTATGTGCTCACCTTGCCAATCAATGTAGGCGGGTTGACCTACCTCAGTGAGCTGTTCAGGTTGTTGTAAAAGAGTATAAAGTTGTGATGCTACAAACTCAGGTGTAAAGAGCTTACCTGCGGGTACATTTTTTTGAAACGGCTTAGATAAATTAGTATCTGTTGTGCCCGGATGAAAAAGAATTAAACGTGTTTGTTTTGCGCGTCGTTGCAGTTCAATAGCTGCTGTTTTGAATAACATATTAAGTGCTGCTTTTGAGGCGCGGTAGCTGTACCAGCCGCCTAAGTTATTGTCTGTAATACTACCTACTCGCGCACTTAAGGCCGTTATGGTACAAGGTATTTTGTGGCTAAGTAGCGGCGCTATTGCTTGCAGGCACAAAATAGGAGTCAATGTATTGGTGTTGAGTAAGGTATTGAAATAATGCTCATCGATATCGTCGAGTTTTTTTTCAGGCATAGATTGCGCATAATGTAGCTGGCCGTTAAAAATAACTACCTGAGTTGGGTATATTGCGCGCTCTTTAAGTAAGTTTGTTAATTCACTTAAGCGTGCTTTGGAATAGTCACAAACAAACTGCTCAACAACAATACCGACAGCGGATGTGTCAATAGAGCTGCGACTTACACAAAAAACTATAGCCTGTGGATCGTGTTTGGCAATTTCTTTTAGATACGCATTTGCAATTTCACTACTTGCACCGAAAATAATATAAGCGTTAGTCATTATTTTATCCCACAACTTGATTGACAGAAAATGCGTGTGATCTGTCTGCGGTACTTAGCAAACAGGCGATAACCTAAATCGGCAATAAAGCGTATTATGGGTAATTGTAGCAGCTTTAGCCATGAATGACGGCCAACCGTTTGCCATGCTTCAAATGTGACATCTAATCCGTAAATCATTTCACCGTTATCACGCTGGCCATGCAAAAACGCCATGGCATCGTGGCGTTTTATGTTTTTAAAGCGCTGCTCAAAATCATCTTTATTTATATCTTCGAGTATTATTTTGTTGTGTGTGTCAGCACGCTTAAGTGAATCCATTTCTTTAACACAAAGCGGGCAATTACCATCGTAAAAAATAATCATAGTTACTCAAAATTCATCGATTCATTATGTCTTGTTACGAAATAGAATAAGCCTTGGATCTGTTAAATTATCCATTTGGATGATATTAATAGAGTCTTACAAATATAAAGGTAAGCAAAGTGTCGATTTTTTACCGCATTTTACACTCCACACTTAAAAATTGAACACGGCTTATTATTAGTACCTTTATGGTATAAACATCAACAATGGAGTATCAGGAATGAGTGAACAATATGCCGCCTTGCGTGGGAACGTTAATTTATTGGGGCAATTATTAGGCCAAACAATCAAAGACGCCCAAGGACAAGCGATTTTAGATAAAGTAGAAGAAATTCGAGCTTTAGCTAAGTCATCCCGCACAGGAAACGAGCAAGACCGCCATACCTTAATTAATGTTCTGCATGCTTTAACCGATGAAGAGTTACTGCCAGTGGCACGTGCTTTTAATCACTTTTTGAATCTAGCCAATGTTGCAGAGCAGTTTCATACTATTTCTCGTTTTAATGACGTGGGTTTTTGTCAGCTAAGCCCGTTAACACAAACTTTAAAAACATTAGCTAGCCACGCACAGCAGGGTAAAATAAATCCCAATGAAATCGCAGAAAGTTTAGCTAAACTGCATATCAATTTAGTTTTAACTGCACACCCAACTGAAGTAACTCGTCGTACAATTATTAACAAACACGTTGAATTAAGTGATTGTTTAGCAGCTCTTGAGCGTACCGATAACCTGCCTTATGAGCGTGAAAATATATTAAACCGTATCGCACAGTTGATCAGCCAAGCATGGCATACAGACGACATCCGTCGTTCACGTCCAACCCCAATTGATGAAGCAAAATGGGGTTTTGCAGTTATCGAAAATAGCCTATGGCATGCCGTTCCGCGTTTTTTACGAGACTTTAATAAAGAAGTAAAAGAGCACCTTGATTTAGAGTTACCAAACGATTACAGCCCCGTTGAATTTACCTCATGGATGGGGGGCGATCGCGATGGCAATCCATTTGTAACAGCATTAGTGACGCAGCAAGTGCTGGATCATGGGCGCTGGATGGCACTGGATTTATACAGTCGCGATATCGACACTTTAAGCACTGAGCTTTCTATGTCACAAGCCAGTGATGAGCTAGTCGAGCTCGCTGGACAAGATTTTGAACCGTATCGTGCGGTATTAAAAGTACTCAAAGCGCAAGTGAGTGAAACCGTTGCTCATCTTGGCGCTAAAATTATGAATAAGCGCACCGATGCACAAGACATCGTCACTGACATTGAGCAGTTAAAGCAGCCGCTTGAGGCATGCTACCGTTCTTTGCTTAAGAGTAACATTGCGGTGGTAGCCAATGGCTTATTATTAGATGTGTTACGTCGTATTAATAGCTTTGGTATTCGTTTAGCTAAACTAGATGTGCGCCAAGACTCATCACGCCACAGTCAGGTATTTTCAGAGCTCACTCGTTATTTGGGTTTAGGTGATTACGACCAATGGCAAGAAGAAGATAAGCAGGCATTTTTATTAGCCGAGCTTAACTCTCGTCGCCCGCTTATTCCTAAACATTGGCAACCAAGCGCTGATGTAAAAGAAGTCCTCGACACCTTTGATGTAATCGCCAAGCAAGATGCGTCGACGTTTGGTTTATATATTATTTCAATGGCACGCACAGCCTCTGATGTATTAGCAGTACAACTGCTATTAAAAGAAAGTGGTTGTAGTTTTAAACTGCCTGTTGCGCCATTATTTGAAACCTTAGATGACTTAAATGCAGGCAGCGATGTTATTACTCAATTGCTAGATAATAACTGGTATCGAGGCCAAGCTGAGGGCATACAGAATGTTATGATAGGTTACTCAGATTCAGCCAAAGATGCTGGGATGATGGCTGCCGGGTGGGCGCAATACGAGGCAATGGATAAGCTTGTACAATTGGCAGAGCAACGTGGTATTGAGCTGATATTATTCCATGGCCGTGGTGGTACTGTTGGCCGTGGTGGCGCACCTGCTGCGCAAGCCTTGCGTTCACAGCCACCAGGTTCACTCAAAGGTGGCCTGCGTGTTACCGAACAAGGGGAGATGATCCGCTTTAAATTTGGCCTACCTAATGTGGCGCTGGAAAGTCTAAACATCTATGCCGGTGCTGTGCTTGAAAGTAATTTGTTACCACCACCAGAGCCAAAAGATGAATGGCGTGATGTAATGGCGTTGATCAGTGAAAAGTCATGTGAGCATTACCGTAATGTAGTGCGTTTTGATGAAGACTTTGTGCCGTACTTTAGAATGGCAACACCAGAGCAGGAACTATCAAAATTACCGCTTGGTTCGCGTCCAGCAAAGCGTAATCCCAATGGTGGTGTTGAAAGCCTGCGAGCTATTCCGTGGATTTTTGCTTGGAGTCAAAATCGCTTAATGCTACCAGCATGGCTTGGGGCACTAACTGGTTTACAAGCTGCACTTGAAAAACACGGCATAGACACCCTTAATGAGATGAGTCAACGCTGGCCGTTTTTCAGAGCCCGTCTAGAAATGCTTGAAATGGTATTCAGTAAAGCGGACTGTTGGTTAAGTGCGCATTACGACGACGCTTTAGTTGAAGAGCAATACAAACCACTAGGTGAAAAACTGCGTAAAGAGCTCAAGCAGGCTATTTCACTGGTACAATCGTTAAGTCCACAGCAAAGTTTGCTTGCCGATCAACCTTGGATAAAAGAGTCTATTGGTTTGCGCAACCCGTATACGGATCCATTGAATGTGCTTCAAGTTGAGTTGTTAAAACGTTCGCGCGAAGCGGCAGAAGGCAGCTCTGGTGACATTGATAACGCGTTAATGATTACTATGACTGGGATTGCCGCAGGTATGCGTAATACCGGTTGATTATCCAATAATTAAGTGTGGACTTCTTTGCTGTGTTTAGCAGCGAGAGGTCCATTAATTAGTTAATTGAGCACTAACAGTGCGCTGTGCTGGTAAGGTTCGGCGCATATATTACCAAGTAAGTTATATTTATCCGCATTAAACATCTTATTTAATCTTAGTTCAGCTTAGATGTATTGAATACAGTTACTTCCTATCGTTAAGCTGTTTCAGGTTATAACTTAGTTACAACAAGGTATTTTTTGGTATCATTTTAGCAAAAAAAACCATCCTTTATTCTGTATTAACGCTCTGGTCAGACCTGATTTGCTACTAGATATTGACTGTCTGTTTTTTTTATCTAGAATGTCGGTTGTTTTGTCATTTTATGGCAATTGTACTAATAATCGAGTAGTAATTATGTCAAATGTGTCTACTTGCATCACGTATGATGCATCTACGTCATTAATAATGATGACGCTTAGAGGGACGGCAAGTGCACAGGATGTGATGAACTTTTATCAAATTGCGCAGCAGTATGTATCTATTTACGGCAGTAATAAATTACTCGTTGATGTGTCTGAATTAACGCATAAATTTCCGGCAAGTGAACTGCTGACTATTATGCCAGCAGTATCTCAGTGGTTAGCTAGTTGCTTTATTGCTCGCGTCGTTAGTTTTGATGGTTTTATGCACGATTTGTTTTTGCAAAAAGCACAGCGCTTTGATATAAAAGCAGAAAATTTTGATTGTTTTAACAGCGCGAAAAATTGGTTAGTAAATCAACCTAGCATTTAAGCGTTGAACCTTCTAAACTAGTTAGCCATTAAATCATAAAACTAGTCTATGTCTTCATTAACGCCTACAGTAAGTACTCAAACTAGCTGCGTTTTTAGCTTCAGTGAAAAACAACAGCAGCAGTTATATCTTCACGTAAAACAGCACAAGGGTATTTTAAATACCGCTGATATCACAGCTTTGTGCGCGCAATATAAGCAACCTGTCGAGGTTATACTGCGTGCCTGTTTACCTATTGCTGCAAAATTTGCAGTTGTGCCTATTTCACATTTTTTTGTTGGGGCAATTGTAGTTGGCTACGATAAACACGGTGAGCAACATTTTTATTTTGGGGCTAACGTTGAATTTGCACAACAAGCATTAAGCTTAGTGGTTCATGCTGAGCAATCGGCAATTAATAACGCTTGGCTCAATGGCGCGAAAAAAATAGCTAAAATTGCTATCAGTGATGCGCCATGTGGTTATTGTCGTCAATTTATGAATGAGTTGGCTGATGCGCAGAGCTTTGATATTTTATTACCGCAGCAGCAATTCAAGCTGGCTGATTTACTCCCTCACTCATTTGGTCCGCAAGATTTAGGTAATTCTTATAGCTTGTTTAACCCCGCTCCACAACAGCATGAATTTGTTGTAACTGATGAACTGGATAAAACGTTGTTAAGTTATGCGTTGGCTGCATATGTACCTTACTCTGAAAATTACAGCGCAGTGAAAATTAGTACTTTCGAAAATGGTAATTTTTATGGTTGTTATGCGGAAAATGCCGCGTATAGCCCGAGCTTATCACCACTGCAAAGTGCGGTGAGTCAATTGCATTTAGCCGGTTTGGCAATGACTAAAGATGTTGTCAAAGGGATTGAGTTACTACAAACGCAGGGTAAGGGAAATCAGTTAAGTGTCAGTCAAGCAGTACTGGCAAGTTACACTGATTTGCCAGTACTACAAAGTATTAGTTTAAATATTAAGCCAACAGCAGTTTAGCGGCTTCGAGTACCACGGCGACTGATTTTTTCTCAATCTCGCCGTGATCTACATTGGGGATTTCTTGGCGAGTACGATTAACCAACACACCAGCTACACAGGCGGCTTTTAGCCCCAGTGCTGCACACATTGTAAATAAGGTTGCTGATTCCATTTCATAGTTCATCACGCCCAGCTTTTGCCATTCTTCACAGCTACCTTGAAATGCTTTTGGTACATAACCCGAGTAAGTGTCGTAACGTTCTTGACCTGGGTAAAAAGTATCGCTTGATGCAGTAATACCAATATGAAAATCAATGCCTAAATTACCGCACGCATTTACCATCGCTTGAGTGGCGAAAAAGTCAGACACCGCAGGGTAGTTCAATGGCGCAAAATGTTGGCTCGCACCATCTAAACGCACAGATGCTTGGCTGATTAAAATATCACCTTCATTAATATGAGGTTGAATAGCGCCAGTTGTGCCAATTCGTAAGAATGTTTCAACTCCCAATTGCGCCAGCTCTTCTACTGCAATGGAGGTTGAAGGACCACCAATACCGGTTGAGCAAATAACCACAGAGTTACCGTTAAGTTGACCTAAGTAAGCATGAAATTCTCGGGTTTGGACGAGGCAAGTTGGGTTTTCGAGAAAAGTTGAAATACGTGCTGCACGATCTGGATCGCCCGGTACAATTGCAAGTTTTGCACCGTGTAGATCGTCGCGGGTGAGTCCTAAGTGAAATACCTTTTCCATAGCGGGGCCTTATTTATAACTTTTGTTCTAACGTCAGTTAATAACGCTAATTTATAAAGAGTTGTTGTCAATTTAGCATAATTACTACAATGCATTGCCTTGTACAGGACGGATGTCCGTTATCAAATTTATTCATTCTCTTTGAATATTCAAGCAACTGACTTTAATTTGTGTCATCGCCGGTAGTTGACTTGTATTCATAGACACTATATCAATCCTACTAGGCACTCTATTTTAGTTTATACGTTGTTGGATAAATAAGTATAACCAATTGTTATTTTAAAGGTTTATATAGTTATTTAAAATGTAGCTAAAGCGGCGAGAGTAATAAAATTGCGAGTGAAAATCGGCGCGTTAATCTTTTATTAATTTTATTTTCAACAACGCTCTTTTGCATAACTACGCAAAAGCACACAGTAAGGAATTGCAATGAGCACACAATGGCACACATTTAAAAGTAAAGTTGAGCACTGTTTATGTCCGCCGGGCGATGGCGTTTTTACGGTTAATACTGCAAAAGAACGTAAAGCGGCGCTGCGTATGAAACTGTATGGGCAAGAAGATAATATCGATACGCTATGGCGTGCATCACTCGATACACTTAGTCAAAGTGAGCATAAAGCGGTGACTTTAGGTATTAGCTCTGACTGTGGTGGTGGCATTTTACGCGGCGCCAACTGGGGGCCATTGTTTTTACGCTCAACATTGATTGATCAGCAGCCTCAGGCAAAGTCGTTTGATTTAGGTGATGTAAGGGTTATCCCACATTTACTGCATGATAAATATTTAAACGACGCGACTATCAGTAATTGCCAACAGGCATTATATGATAATCCAAGCAGTGAGTATTATGTCAGCCCGTTGTCTATCACTGAAGATGTATGCGATAGCTTTTATGCAACGTTTACTGATAAAGGCATTTTTGGTATTGGTGGTGATCATTCAATTAGTTACCCGTTAACTAAAGCGTATTTGAAGGCAAAGCGTGCGCAAGGTAAACGCACTGCGATTATTCACTTTGATGCGCATACCGATTTACTCGTTGAACGTTTAGGTATCGATTTATGTTTTGGCTCGTGGTGCACTCATATTTTAGAGTTTTTACCTGCACCGCATCATCTGATCCAATTTGGTATTCGTTCAAGCGGTAAGCCAAAAGAGCACTGGGAATCTACCTTTGGCGTTAAACAACATTGGGCCCATGAGATCATCGAACGAGGCGCGCCGGCAATTGCCGCAGAAGTCATTGCTCAGCTTAAAGCTGACAATGTTGATGAACTCTACGTCAGCTTTGATATTGACGCCCTCGATGAAGAGTTTGCATCAGCAACAGGCACACCCGAAGGGAACGGTTTAACGCCGCAGCATGCTTTGGATATCTTGGTTGCTTTGGCTGATGAATTTCCGATCACTGGCGCTGATATGATGGAAATTGCCCCATTTACTGACAGTTCACTGATTGGTCAATCGAGTTCAGATACAACGCTTAGAGAAGGTGCAAAAATTTCAGCATTTTTAATTAATGCCATGAACCGCGCATAGTCAATAACAGTTCATTTAAGCAGCCTGCTACGGCATGCTGCTTTTTAAATTCACAAATCAGCTATTTGCCGTTATATTTAATTTACATCAACAGATGCTTAAAGTAATAATCGGTGGGGCAAGAGTGGCTAAGTGGTGTTATTTTTTATTTATAATCTTAAGTAATCAAAGTCTCGCTAAATTAAATGTGGTGACGGAATATTTTCCGCCTGCTCAATATCTTGATGAAAACGAACAACTTGTTGGCTATATCGCTGATAAAGTTCAAATGGTGTTAGCTTCTTCAACACTCGATTATACAATTTCAGTGCATAGTTGGAGTACTGCATTTAATATGGTACTGCGCGATCCGCAAACGTGCATTTTTTCTATGGCGCGCTCAACTTCTCGTGAAAAGCAATTTATTTGGATTGCAGAATTAGCAAAGTTGAATACTTATCTGTATGCATTGAATTCAAAAAACATTGTTATCAATTCCCTAGAGCAAGCAAAGCAATACCGAATTGCGGTATTAAAAGATAATTACAGCCATCACTTTTTATTATCACAGGGCTTTGAAGAAGGTGTAAATCTAATGCTGATGAATAGTTTTGATAATATTTTTAAAATAGTTCAAAGCCGTCAAAGCACTATCGATATCGTCGTATTACCTGAACAACGCGTTAAATTTGAACAGTCTAAAAGGCAGGTTACTGACAAGTTAACACCAATTTTAAGACTCAAGATCACGCAACCAGCACTGTATTTTGCTTGTAACAAAGCGCTAGATAAGCCAACTCAAACCAAACTCAGCAACGCATTCAACGCGTATCAGTAAGCTTTTATTGTTGGTAATGCACTGATATTTAATTACTTTTAATATTAATTAAATTTAAATTGCCCAACCTTTAAAAGGGGTTATAATCCAGCTGCTTTTGCTTATAAAAGCGCTTATTTTTGGAGTTATAAATGGGTGACTTAATCGGGATTGGTTTATTAATCTTGATCAGTGCGTTATTTGCTATGTCGGAAATCGCCATCGCAGCATCACGTAAAATTAAATTAAGAGTCATGGCTGACGAAGGCAATGCTAAAGCGGCTGCAGTGTTAAAGCTGCAAGAGCAACCCGGTGCTTTTTTTGCCATGATCCAAATTGCCCTTAATGCAATTGCTATTTTAGGCGGTATAGTGGGCGAACAAGCGCTTTCACCTTATGTTGAAAGTGTGCTTGTGTTATTTTATCAAGGACCGTTACTGGCGCAAATTAGCTTTTTACTGTCGTTTTTGACAATTACTTCATTGTTTATTTTATTTGCTGATTTATTACCAAAACGCTTAGCTATGATCCTACCAGAGGCTGTTGCGGTTCGCGTAGTCACGATTATGCGTTGGGTAACGTATGCATTAACACCGTTAGTATTGTTTTTTAATGGTGTAACTAACATTGTTTTACGCTTATTCAATGTGCCGGCAGAGCGTGAAGACATTGTAACCACCGAAGACATAGTCGCAATGATGGATGCAGGCGCAGAATATGGCAGCTTACAACAACAAGAATATGATTTAATTGGTAATGTATTTGATTTAGAAGCGCGCTTTTTATCGAGTGTAATGTCACCTAGAGATCAAATAGTCTACTTTGATATTAACGAAGCCAGCGATAGTATTTCGGGCAAAATCATTGATCATCCACATAATCATTTTTTGGTATGCAATGGCAATTTAGATAAATTAATTGGCTCAGTTGAATCAAAAGATATTCTTCGCCAAGTGCTCAAAGGCGATGCAGCGAATATTAACGACGAAATGCTCGAAAAAGAGATTTTTTATCTACCAGAAACACTGAGTTTGTCAGAGGCATTAAATGCCTTTAAAGGCGCAGCAAAACCCTTCGCAGTGGTGGTAAATGAATACGCACTTGTCGTGGGAATTGTGACAGTTAAAGATCTTATGAAAGGCTTTATGGGAGATTTGATCACCCATAATGGTGATGAATTAATTATCGCACGTGATGCAAATTCATGGTTAGTTGATGGTTTAACCCCAGCCGTTGAGCTGGCAAAAGTGCTCGGTGTGGATGAATTTCCAGAGCAAATGCATTATGAAACTGTTGCCGGATTTTTAATTTATACCATGAAGCGAATTCCTAAACGTGCAGAATATATTCAATTCGCAGGTTTTAAATTTGAAGTGGTGGATGTTGAAGGGATCCGAGTTGAGCAATTATTGGTGTCTAAAATACTACCGGTAGAACCAGTCTTACAATAAAACGTGAGGCGCTATGCGCCTCATTATTTATTCAAAAGCGCCTTTTATTATTGCAAACCCTTGCTCAACCATATGAATGCCATTACTCCATACATGTTGTGGCGCTAAAGTGTTGCTATCAAGTAAAACTAAGTCGGCGTCTGAGCCTTTGCTAATAGTGCCTTTTTTAATCCCCAGTACATTAGCGGGATTAGTGGTTATGGCCATTAATGCGTGCTCTATACTCACCTCATATTGATGTACAGCTTGTTGAAAAGCACCTAACAGAGAGGCTTCTTTACCAATTTCAAGCCCGAGCAAATTAAATTGCTCGTCAAATATTGGCAGGCTGGCATGGCCATCTGAACTCATAGTCAATTGTGTTGGCTTAACATTGTGTGTTAAACAGTAAGCTAACGCTTGCGCGGCAGCATATTCGCCATGAGCAAGATCATACTCAGTTGTGCTGGTGGTAAAATCAATTGTACCGCCGGCTTCACAAAATAAAATCCCAGCGTCAAGCAGCGCTTTATTTCTATTCATGTGTGTTGGATAAAACTGACTCAATGAAATATCAGTATTTTTATCAACCTCATGCAGAATCGCTAAGTGACTATTAACGGGGCCGACATGAATGCTCACGGTGCCTTTTTTTGCGCTTAGCATGCCGGCGACTTTTGCTTCTGCTGCCAACTCTGCGAGTTGTTGAACGGTGGGTTGGCTGCTACGGTGATCTGAAATTGCCACTTCGCCTACGCCAATAAACTCGTCAATATACATTAGGTCATTTGTAATACTACCCGTCAGTGTTTTAGCGGGTAAGTGATAAGAGCCAGTATGGCAAAATACATTAAGACCAAGCTCTTTTAAGCCTTTCGCTTTAGCAACTAAGTTGGTTAGTGTGCGACTGCTTGAGTCAGTGCCCAGCGCTGCAATAACGGTTGTAATACCTGCTAAGGTGGCATCAGTTAAGTTCATTTCTGGCGTTCGACTAGTAAAACCTGCTTCGCCGCCACCGCCTGTAATATGGACCAAAGAGTCAACAAAGCCTGGTACTAGAATGTTTCCTCGGCCATCGATAATCTTTACTTCGGTATTACTTTCTAGTTTGATCTCGGTTCGAAAATCAATCACTTTAGAACCAGCGATGAGTACATCCATCTGCCCTTGAGGGCTTGGAGTATAAAGGTTTGCACCTCGAATTAATGTCAACATAGTGAAGTCTTTTTATTGATAATTGATAAAATAAGCAAGAAATATGAAGCCGCTTGCTAAAGTAAATAATGCTAAAGTGAAACGCCAAATAAAGGCTGCCCATTCGCTCCAATCAAGCTTTACAATACCTAAGCAACCGATCAAGCTGGCTGAGGTTGGAATGAATATATTCGTTAAGCCATCGCCAAACTGAAAAGCTAATACCACAATTTGTCGTGAGACATTGAGTAAATCGCCTAATGGAGACATCAGTGGCATAGTGATAGCGGCTTGGCCGGACCCTGAAGAAACAAAAAAGTTAAACACACTTTGAAATAATAACATTCCCCATGCCGCAACAAAGTCTGGTACCGCAGCGATACTACTAGCACTATGATAAAGTAATGTATTTAAGGTTGACGGTGCATTTAAATCACTGCCGCCAAGTAATAATACCACCCCTTTGGCAAGAGCGACTAACATGGCTGCGGGCAACAATTCTTGTGCGCCATGTTTAAATGCATCAGCACTTTGGTTAGCTGTTTGTTTATTAAAAATACTGGCTATAAAAGCACTGATCACACCAATACAAAAAAACTGTGCTGCGAGCTCTGGAATATAGTATTGGCGCGCCATCACACCCCACACAACCCAAGTAATACCCGTTATAAAAGTAATCAAGATAAGTTTATCGGCGGTATCTAATTTTATATCAGTATGGGAGTCGCTTTGCGCGGTGTTAATGGTTCTGATCGAGTTGGCATAACGTATAGTAAAAAATAAACCAAATAGTGTAAACACAACCCATGCGATCATTCTAAAGCCAGCACCAGAAAAAACCGGTATTTCAGCAATAGATTGTGCAATTGCAATACTAAAAGGATTCATCCAAGACGTTGCAAAGCCAATTTGTGTGGCAACATACGTAGTTAAAACCGTTACTTTGGCATCATAGCCGAGCTGTTTCATGATCGGTAGCAAGACAATACAAAAAGCAATGGCTTCTTCGCCCATACCAAATACTGCGCCACCTAACGAAAATAACACAAATAATAATGGTAGAAACAGCCATTCAACTCGCTGAGTTTTATTGATAAGCGCCATAATACCGTTATTAATTGCGCCTGTTTTCATAATGATACCGAACGCGCCGCCGGTAATTAATATAAATGCCATGACACCGATGGTTGCGCCGTACTTGTCACCCGATACTAAACCTTCAAACAACACATTTGCCAGGCCAATTTCACCGCCTTCAGCAAACAGCGGCGTTTGCTCGCTTACAGCCACTGTTTGGTATTGAGAAAGTTCAACACTGTGGCTATCTTTTTGGGCGTTAAACATCCCAGGAGTAATAAACAAGGTTGCCAAGTAGGCAATTAATGCAATTGATAACAAGATGATACTTGCATCAGGCATAGTAAATTGTTTGTTTTTCATAATTTCACTTTTCGCAAAGAAATAGGTTGCTTAGACTAAGCCGCACACCTGCTTATTTTAACACGAAGTTTATTTGAATAAGTGACCTTACTCTACAAAGCAAAGCCACTTAGTACAATTTGGATGGTGTTACGCACAGCGACTAGCACGGCGCGTATAATTTTTAGAAACGATAGCTGACACTAAATGTATAACGCGCGCCATAAGCATTATGGTTTATAGAATCAAAACCACGACTTGAGCCGTATAGCTGTGGCGGCTCTTTGTCAAAAATATTATCAATGCGCGCTCTTAAGGTAAGGGCTTTATTTACGTAGTAACCTGCAGATAAATCCCATACGAGCCAATCGTCAACTTGATGATTACCTTGTGAGTCAAGTTTACCTAAACTTTCCAGTTCATCAATTTCACGGCCTCTAAGTCCTTCAATGTCATCATCATAGCTGCTGGTGTAATTTGCGCCAAGGTTTAGGTAGTAGCTTTGAGCTTCCCAATCGATTGACATACGACCGATGTTTTCAGGGTAGCGATATGTACCCACTAACTTTTCAATGGCATCAGACCCTGGTTTACTGCGCTCAAATTCAAGATAGTGCGTGCCATCAAATGCAAAAGTTAAATCGCCACCTGAAAGCCTAAAACGGTGATCAAACTTAATATCAATCCCTGCTAATGTTTGTGTGCCGGTATTTTCAAGTGGGATAACATGGTCACGAAATAATGGTAAAAATAGTTCATCATCACGTGGGTTAAACTCGGTAATATAGTTATCTAAAATTTCATTTAGGTTGGCACCATCTTGCTCGATACTTAAACCACTATTGTCACTGATATCACATAGCTCATTATCGTAAGAAATACCTTGTTGACCTTCTGGGACAATACCGCAATGGCGCAGTGATGCATCAGTAATGGCACGATCTAGCACCGCAGTCATATTAGTATCAATCACTTCTTCGTGATCAAACTGCCAGTAATCAACGGTTAGGTTAGTATCAGCGCTTGGGCTCCAAGCAAAACCAACACTAATAGCTTCTGATTCTTCAGCTTTAAGATTTTTATTTCCAAGCTCGAGTGAGTTAACACTTACCTCTGTTCCTTGGCCCATACAATAAAGATCAGATACTGCTTGGTTAGCACCGCAATCGAAGGTTGATTGAGTGGTTCTTAATTTAACACCAGCTTGCGTAAGAGAAGGGGCACGGAATGACGTAGACCATGAGCCACGTAACACTAACGAGTCGTTAGGACGATAGCTTAAGCCTATTTTTGGATTAAAGGTGCCGCCAAAATCGTCATAATGATCGTAACGTCCTGCCGCCTGTAGCTCAACTTGATCGGTCAATGATACACTTATTTCTGCGAACGCCGCGTATTGAGTGCGATCAGCCTCTGATAAGCTCGAGCCAAAACCAAATACATCCACTAAGTAGCCGTTTTCAGGGCGTGCTTGCGAGTCAAGTGATGGAATGTCAGTTAATTCTTCACGGCGAGCTTCAACTCCAAATGATGCATAAGCGGGTAAATCATTAAAGGTGAATAGCTCACCGTTAAAGTTTACATCCCAGCCGTATACGGTGCTTTCGCCACTGCGTGTTGGACGTGCCTGTGCCGTTGCTAAAACCGCATCGTTGGCGGCATCGCCTTGCACAAATGGATTATAAAATGGCAGTAAATCGCCTGATACACAGTTAAGGTTTGCGCCGTCGTAGTTTGCTAATGTACCGTCTGAGCATAGTTCACCAGTAATGGCGGCATGAAATTGATAGCGATTGTAAATACCATCAATGGCTTCTTGCTCAGAGCTTGAGCGAGAAAAGGTTACGCCTGACTCCCAGCTCCAGTCACCAACATCACCTGCAAGGCTACTCACTAAGCGGAAGTTTTTAGTTTCTACTTCGACAGTACGTGGGGCATTAAAACGCGCATCAAAGCCAAAGCCGTAAACTTCGCGGCCAGCTTGCGTATCAAATTCAAATGGGTCAATAAACACTTGATCCATCAAATCATTACTGCCATCTGCATTATCATAAATGAACAGCGCATCTTCTAAAATGAAAGGACCATCTTCATCATTTATTTGATTAATCGGTGAGGGTGACGAGTACGCTTTTGCCTTTGTTTGGCTATAGAAAAAGTCAGTATGCCAATCAAGACCGCCTAAGCTGCTATTGAACATAAAGCCAGTCGATAGACTCTCAAATGGCGTATCCAGATAATCGTCTTGATTTGGGTAATAGGCACAAATGTCTTCACCAAATTCAGTTGTAACTAATTCAGTCTGGCAATTTGGCGCTGGCAATTCATTCCCATCACGCGAGCTGTAATAATAAATATTTGGCGCGTTTTCAAGTTTTGGTAAGTACGAATAACTATTCACCAGTGGTGATGATGCAGTGAAATCACGATCGGTGGCTTTAAAGGCGTTACGGTCAAAAATATCGGCAAAAACCGTTAAGTTACTCTCACCAATGTTTGTACCGTATACTAGGTTAAGTTGTTTTTTACCTTCATCATGACTGTTAAAGCTGTTTGCGTAGGATGCGTTTACTTCAGCGCCTTCAAAGTCATCTTTTAAAATATAGTTAATTACACCTGCTACGGCATCTGCACCGTAAACCGCTGATGCACCGGTTGCAAGAATATCAATGCGCTCGATAGCTGCAAGTGGAATTGAGTTCACATCGACAAAGTTTTCCGTGCCAGCGGCAAATGAACTGGGCGCAACACGACGACCATTAATCAGTGTTAATGTGGCTGATGGGCCCATGCCACGTAGGCTTGCTGCAGATTGTCCCGCAGGTGTTGAAGTGGACGTGCCACCGCTTTCTGAAGTGGAAAAAGTGCCGCTACCACCTTTGAACACGGATAAATCCTTTAGTAATTCGTGAATCGTGTTGGCGCCAGAGCGTTTGATGGCATCTTGGTCTAATACCGTTAGTGGAATCGTTCCTTCAAGATCGACGCCTTTTAAACGTGATCCGGTGACTTCTACTCGTTCAATGTTTTCAGCTTTAGTGTTTTCTTGCGCATACAAAAAAGTTGGGCAAAGCACTGCGCTTATTGCCGTTGCAATAGTTAATTGACGAAACATATTGGTTTACCTTTGTCTTTATTTTAAGCACAGGTGTACTGCACAGTGCTTATTTTTTGATTATTTAGACAGGGCCGTGATCGATAGACACAGTTAGCCCCTCACAGAGAATGTGAGGTAGTGGCTACTCGTCAAACCACTCCGAAAGGTAGTGAGGAGAGTAGAAATATGTACACAGCGATGTTGCGTTTTTAAACATAATTCCAATCCAAAAGGTTTTTGACAAAGCTAGTATTTGGGTGCTAGCTTACTCGCGATTTAAAAGTTCCTTATTTTTATAGCAAGCATAAAGTTTTACTGCAAGCTATTTTTTATCATTTTTTACATGAGTATAACATTATGGAAAACTTTCGGGAACATCTTGCAAAGAGCCCTAAATATGGTTTTTTTGCTGCTTTTACACTGGTAATGGCTGCTTTTTCGGCGAATATATCTGCAAATCAAACTGAGCAAACCTTGCTGTTAATTGGTGGTGCATTAACGACTTGTTCAAGTTTTAGTCCTGAAAATTGCATTGAAAAAACATCATTAATAGGAAAAAAAGCGAATCAATTTCAATTGACGGGCAAAGCACTACAAGAAATAAAAAGCCAATGGCCTGATGATAGTACTAATAATCGCAATGAAACCTTGCGGGTTTTATCAAAAATTGCCAAGCAACAGCCTAATCTTATCGATAAAGGGTCGTTGCTATGGGCTTGGCGGGATTTAGATAGCCGCTCGCTCAATAATTTAACTGATCGAGAATATAACTTTGTCACTGATATGCTGGAAGTGGCGGTTGTTGATGCTAAAGGCCAGCGCATAAAAGAAACGGTGCAAAGTAAACAAAATAATGAGCCGGCTGCTAATGATATAGTTAATTTTATTTCTGCAACAGCTAAAGTAAATAGTAAACAGCCGAGCTTATTAGCTATCACAGCATCGAGTCGCGACCCTTATGAATCGGCTGACTTTTACGAAGGCTTACTGGATTTTGATCGTATTAAAAGTTCATGGCTGGCATTAACTCCGGCATTAGCGCAAGCAATCACAACTGGGCAATGTGAAAAGCTAGCGCAATTTCGCCAGCAAAACATGCAGGTGTTTAATCGCCACAAAATCTATCCTGACCGTATTCAAGCTGAGCAACAACTATGCGACGCGGGTGTTGATAATTTAGTTGCAAAAATCGAATCAGCAACAGGTATTATGCTCAATGGTGGCGATCAAAGTTTAACTCGAAAAGTGTTATTTGATGATACGGGCAAGCCGTATCCATGGACCGATGCTATACGTTCACGTCCGCTATTGGTAGGTACAAGTGCAGGCACAGCCATTCAAAGTGGCGGCAGTAACCAGTTTGGTAGTGTTGCTATGATCACTAATGGCACTAGTTTAGCTGCATTACGTGATGGTGCGCACGCAGTTTCTGCACCGAGTGAACGTTGTGAAGATGATTGTAATCAAGGGCTAAGCGCAGATACATTAACCTATCAAACTAATGGTGGGCTGGGCAGCTTTAGTGCAGGTATAGTTGACACCCATTTTAGTGAGCGAAATCGCACTGTGCGTTTAGCGACATTGCTTGCAAAAACAGGGCAACAGTATGGCTTTGGTGTTGATGAAACGACAGCTTTAGTGTTCATAAAATCACAACAGAGTACGATTGTGACAGTGCTAGGTAAGCATGGGGTTGTGCATTTAAATAAGGGCAAAGATAAATACAGTTTTGATTATTCATTTTGGCCAGCTGGTGCGATTATTGATGTAACACCTCAAGGCTACCAATTAAACCAACGTACTATAGACAGTGCTTTGCCTGCAATTAAAATACCGCCTTTGCCAATGCAGCGTTTTAATAACATACTCACTGATGCTAAATTGCGCTCGCTTACTCAAGCAATGTGTTTAGCTAATGAGCAGTCAGCGGTAGGTCAGCAAGATGAGTTTATAGTGACTTTAAATGCCAGCAAAAATACCCAGTATCAGAGAATAAGTCCAAGCAGTTATGGCTGTGCAATTGAACGACTTAGCGTTAATATTACGACGATTCAATGATGCTTTGATGAAGAGCTACTGTTACTCACAGTAGCTTTTCTTTAAATGACTAAGTAATGTGTTAAATTGTCAACAACACCAATTTGGATATATTGCTACCCATTTACCCTCAAATCTTACAACCGATGATTGAACATCTGCTTGCTGTGTCGCTTTTAGTTCCAGACGTTCAAAATGACTACTTTTAATGTTTACTGCATCTGCATTGTTATGCTCATTAAAGATAAAATTAACTCTTTTTGTACCTGCAATTAGCAATCGAGTTGTTCTGTTTTTTAGCTCACCGTCAAGTCTTTTTACATCACTTTACATGCTCTTAGATCTTTTAAAAATAATTCTCAATTAACATTGGAAAATGTAATAATTTAATTTAGAATGATCGTTCATTCTAAATTAAGGGTAGTTAACATGCAGCGTTCTCGCGTCGTTCTTTTTACTGTCACCGCTTTGGCAAGTGCAGTTGCTTTATCCGGTTGCGATCAAACTCAGCAGGCGAATGCGCCTGCTTCGCAGCCAGCTCCTGTTGGCGTAATTACATTAAAAAGCCAACCATTAACACTTACTAAGGAGCTTCCTGGACGAGTAACTGCGTCTCAAGTGGCGGAGATTCGTCCTCAGGTAAGCGGTATTATTCAATCACGTTTATTCACTCAAGGTGCTGAAGTTAAAAAAGGTCAGGCTTTATATCAAATCGACCCAGCTACATTTGAAGCGCAAGTGGCAACCAGTAAAGCCGCTATTAGTAAGGCACAAGCAAGCATTGCTAATGCAAAGGCTAAATCAGATCGTTATTCTGAGTTACTAGCAATAAAAGCGGTCAGCCAACAAGATTTTGATGAAGCCGACGCAAGCTATAAAGGCGCCCAGGCTGATTTATTAACGGCTCAAGCGCAGCTTAAAACCGCACAGATCAATTTTAACTATAGTAAGGTTTCATCACCTATTAGTGGTCAAATTGGCAAATCGAACGTGACCGTAGGTGCTTTGGTAAGTGCTAATCAAGCAACCGTGTTAGCAACCGTCACTCAGCTTGACCCAATTTATATTGACCTTACACAGTCAAGTAGTGAGTTGACTCGCTTGAAAAAAGCGATTGCCAATGGTGAGCTTGACAAAGATCTTACTGCGCAATCAAAGGTTGAACTCACTATGGAAGATGGCTCAGTGTATCCGCACACTGGCACTTTGCAGTTTTCTGAAGTGGCTGTTGATCCAAGCACTGGCTCAGTGACTTTACGAGCAGAATTTCCAAATCCAGAAAAGCTATTATTACCAGGTATGTACGTCAGAGCTGTGGTTGTTGAAGGTGTTAAGTCTGATGCTATTTTAGTACCACAACGTGGTGTGAGTCGTAATAGCAAAGGTGAGCCTACAGCGATGGTGGTGAGTAAAGACAATACTGTTGAAGCGCGAGTATTAAAAACTGACCGCACAGTAGGTGCTAACTGGTTAGTGACAAGTGGCTTGAACGACGGCGATCAACTGATTGTTGAAGGTTTACAAAAAATAGCACCGGGCGCACCTGTTAATGCAGTGCCTGCCGACTCAGCTGCTAAAACTCAATAACGGAGCATTTTAATGTCACGATTTTTTATCGACCGGCCTATCTTTGCATGGGTACTGGCCATTATTGTTATGTTGGCGGGTATACTTGCAATTAAAGCGCTACCTATTGCTCAGTATCCGTCTATTGCGCCTCCGGCAATTAGTGTTCAAGCTAATTATCCAGGTGCTTCCGCACGTACGTTAGAAGATACTGTTACGCAGGTTATTGAACAAAAGATGAAAGGATTAGATGGCTTGTTGTATATGTCATCAACCTCGGAATCAAATGGCTCGGCAACTTTAACACTAACGTTTGATGCTGATACCGACCCAGATATTGCACAAGTTCAAGTGCAAAATAAACTTGCCTTGGCAACCCCGTTATTGCCACAAGAAGTGCAACGCCAAGGTGTATCTGTTGCTAAATCTGCACGTAACTTTTTAATGGTTGTTGGTTTTGTTTCTGAAGATGGCAGCATGAATAATATCGACATTGGTGATTATGTTGCATCCAATGTGCAAGATATCGTGTCGCGCGTTGATGGCGTAGGTGAAGTGCAGTTATTTGGCTCACAGTATGCGATGCGTATCTGGTTAGACCCTAGTATGCTGCAAAAATATAAACTGACTCCTGCAGATATTAGTGCGTCTATTAGTGCTCAAAATGCGCAAGTATCGGCAGGTCAACTTGGTGCTTTACCTGCGATTTCAGGGCAGCAGCTTAATGCCACTGTGACTGCGCAAAGTCGCTTACAAACACCAGAACAATTTCGCAATATTTTTGTCAAAAACAATGAGGATGGTTCTGTAGTTCGCTTAGGCGATGTCGCAAAAGTCGAACTTGGCGGTGAAAGCTACGGTGTTGTGGCGCGCTTTAATGGTAAACCAGCGTCAGGTTTAGGTATTAAACTTGCCAGTGGTGCAAACGCTCTTGATACTGCTGCGGGTGTTAAAACTGCATTGGCTGAACTAGAGCCTTTTTTCCCTGAAGGGTTAGCCAGTGTTGTACCTTACGACACCACTCCGTTTGTATCATTATCAATTGAAAAAGTAGTGAGTACATTAATCGAAGCCGTGGTGTTAGTGTTTTTAGTTATGTACTTGTTTTTACAAAACTTTAGAGCAACTCTAATTCCTACTATTGCAGTGCCTGTGGTTTTATTGGGTACATTTGCTGTGCTGCAAGTACTCGGTTATTCAATTAATACCTTGACCATGTTTGCTATGGTACTGGCCATTGGCTTGTTAGTTGATGATGCCATCGTGGTGGTTGAAAACGTTGAGCGGGTGATGACCGAAGAAAAACTTTCACCGCTTGAAGCTACGCGAAAATCGATGGATGAAATCAAAGGTGCACTAGTTGGTATTGCTATGGTGTTATCGGCCGTATTTATCCCAATGGCGTTCTTTGCAGGCTCGACAGGGGTTATTTATCGTCAGTTCTCAGTAACCTTAGTAACTGCTATGAGTTTATCTGTTTTAGTGGCACTTATTTTAACACCAGCACTGTGTGCAACCATGTTAAAACCGAGCCACGTACATAATAACTCATCATTTATTGGTCGCTTTTTTATGGGCTTTAACCGTGGCTTTGAAAAGACCAATACCGGCGCACAAAACTTTGTAAGCCGTATGATCAAGCAAAGTAAGCGCTATTTATTGTGTTACGGCTTAATTGTTGGCGGTATGATCTATATTTTCTCACAACTTCCTTCAGCATTTTTACCTGATGAAGACCAAGGTATTTTGTTCAATCAAGTAAGTTTACCAGCAGGAGCAACCACTGAGCAGACATTAAAAGTCGTTGAGAAAATGGAAAAACATTTCCTAGAAGATCAGTCTGAAGCTGTTCGTTCTGTGTTTAGTGTAACTGGCTTTAGCTTCGCAGGCTCTGGGCAAAATGCAGCGCTTGGCTTTGTTGGTTTAAAACACTGGGATGAGCGTCAACGCGATGATTTATCGGTTGGTGCAGTTGCAGGTAAAGCTATGGGTTATTTTTCTACGATAAAAGAAGCCTTTGTTTTTGCTTTCCCACCACCTGCGGTTGTTGAGCTTGGTACTGCCAATGGCTTTACCTTGTTTTTACAAGATAGGGTTGGGCTTGGTCACGACAAATTACTCGAAGCGCGAAATATGCTACTAGGCATGGCTTCACAAAGTCCTGTATTAGCGGGCGTTCGTCCTAATGGTCAAGAAGATAAACCAGAGCTTGAACTGGATATTGATTTAGCAAAAGCGCAAGCACTTGGGCTGACCCAAGCAGATATCAATAGTACTTTGTCTACCGCGTGGGGTAGTAGCTATGTGAATGACTTTATCGACCGTGGTCGAGTAAAAAAAGTGTTTTTACAAGGTACGCCAGAGTCTCGTATGGTGCCGGAAGATTTAGATAAATGGTATGTACGTAATAGTAATGGCGATATGGTGCCATTTAGCGCGTTTGCTCAGTCGTACTGGACCTATGGTTCGCCGCGTCTTGAACGCTATAACGGCTTTTCGGCAATGGAAATTCAAGGTGCAGCAGCGCCAGGCTATAGTACCGGTCAAGCCATGGATGAAATGGAGAAATTGGTTAGCCAGTTACCAACCGGGATTGCCTTTGAATGGACTGGTATTTCGTATGAAGAACGTTTAAGTGGTGGTCAAGCGCCATTATTGTATGCGTTGTCGTTATTAGTGGTATTTTTGTGCTTAGCTGCATTGTATGAAAGTTGGTCGGTGCCTGCTGCGGTAATGATGATTGTTCCTTTAGGTGTATTCGGCGCTGCAATGGCTGCCTTTATAGGTAACTTATCAAATGATATTTACTTACAAGTAGGCTTGTTGACTACCATAGGACTGGCGTCTAAAAATGCCATTTTGATTGTTGAGTTCGCAATTCATAAAATGGATGAAGGCATGGGGCTGGTGGATGCTGCAATTAACTCTGTTAAGCTACGACTACGACCAATTTTAATGACTTCTATGGCATTTATTTGTGGCGTTCTACCTTTAGCTATTGCATCAAGTGCTGGTTCTGGTGCACAAAATGCTCTAGGTATCTCTGTCATAGGTGGCACGCTCGCATCGTCAATATTGGCTGTGATATTTGTACCGTTATTCTTTGTATTAGTGCGCAGAGTTTTTCCAGGTAAACATAAAACTGTGACACAGGAGTAATCATAATGACATTCAAAACGTTAAGCCTAGCGAGTCTAAGCATATTTGTGCTCAGTGCTTGCCAAATGGCACCTCCGCGTGAAGATATCGTGTTGCCGGTGCCTGATAGCTACGCAATACAGAGCGAACAAGGTAATACGGCTGATTTAAGATGGCAGCAGTTTTTTGCGAATGAAAAGTTGCAACACTTGATTGAACAAACATTAGCTCATAATAAAGACCTTAAACTTGCCGCACTTAATGTGCAGCAAGTTCGTGCGCTTTATCAAATCGAAGACTCTGCCTTATATCCGTCAATCGATTTTGCTGCGTCGGGCACGCGTCAGCGCTTACCGGGAGACTTAACGTCAACCGGTAATGCACAAATTAGCGATAGCTATCAAGCTACCGTGGGGATGACCGCGTATGAGCTCGATATATGGGGCAAAATTCGTAATCAATCTGATCAAGCACTGCAAACTTTGTACGCGTCAGAGCAAACTCAAACGAGTGTAAAAATTAGCTTAATTTCTGAGTTGGTAATTGCGTGGCTAAATTACGCTGCTGATAAAGAGCAGTTAGCGCTTGCTACGCAAACCCTAAAAAGTCAGCAGGCATCACTGGCGTTAACCGAAAAAACCTATGCACTTGGCGCGGCATCAAAGTTAACGTTGGCACAAATTGAGAGCACTGTAGCCACCGCAAAAGTTGATATTGCTAACTATCAGCGCTTGTTAAAGCGTGATAAAAATGCCCTTGATTTATTAGTAGGTCAGCCGGTTTCAGCGCAGTTGTTACCTGTTGAGAGTTTAGATGAAGTACTAAATTTCCCGACCGTGCCTGTAGGCTTACCATCCGAGTTACTTGAACAACGTCCTGATATTAAAGCAGCAGAGTTTCAGTTATTAGCTGCTAACGCTAATATCGGTGTTGCAAAGGCGGCATTTTTTCCAAGTATTAGCTTAACGGCTAATGCCGGGAGTGCGTCGAGTGATCTAGATAATTTGTTTTCAAGTGGCACTGGCACTTGGAGCTTTATGCCATCGATCACGATACCGATATTTAATATGGGTCGTAATCAAGCAAACTTAGATGTTGCGCAAACTCAGCAACAGATTGCGCTAACAACCTATGAACAAACGATTCAACAGGCATTTAAAGAAGTCTCTGATGCGCTTGCCGATAGGGAAGGCTATATGCAGCAGCTAAGTGCGCTTGAAGATCTGTATAACAGTAATCAAGTGTCGTTTACACTCTCTGAAGCTCGCTTTGAAAAAGGCGCCGATAGCTATTTACAAGTGCTGGATGCACAGCGTAATTGGTACAGTGCAGGGCAACAACTCATTAGCGGTAAAAAAGCCTATATTACGAGCCAAATTAGTTTGTATAAAGCGGTTGGAGGCGGTTGGCAACGGTCGGCTCAACAGAGTGAATAGCCGCTAGGCTGCACCACTGTATAGTTTATCACTAGTTTATTAAGTTCTTTGTGGCAACTGACAAAGTTGATGTCAAAGGGCATATAAGCTAGTGATAATTATTAGGTTAAAGAAAAGCAGCGCTTTTCGGAGTTACTATGAAAGAAAAATCTAAAAGACAAACCGACCCTGCACTTGTGCAAGCACGCCGTGAGCAAGTGCTTAGTGCTGCGGCCGATTGTTTTAGACGAAAAGGCTATCATGGCGCAGGAATGGCCGAGATCTCAAAGACCGCAGGGATGAGCGCAGGACATATTTACAATTACTTTGCCAGTAAAGAAGCGATCATTGAATCGATTATAGAACAGGATATGGAAAAACTGTTCTCTATTTTTCAGGAGTATGAAGATCAACCTGGTGACTTAGTAACGATTCTACTCGATGGTTTAGACCACGCAGTGGATCATCATACTGATGTAAACCAAGGTGCACTGGATTTAGAGATGTTCGCTGAAGCTGCGCGCAACGATAAAGTGGCAGAGCAGTTGCGAAAGTCTGATTGTTACGCCAGAGAGAAAATGCGAAATCTTTTATTGAGTGAACGCAGTTTGATAAAAGACCTTAGTGCAACTGAACTTGAAAGCCGTATCGAAGTGATGTTTGCAATGATAAATGGGATCACCATACGTAAAACGCTTAATCCACATGTTGATAAAGCCACGCTATTATTAGCGCTTCGCCCGGCAATGCGGGTGTTGCTTGTACCGTTCTAATTAGAGGCGAGCCCTTAACCGCAAAGAGGTGTCGTTTAATCTTCTTTGCTGAGTTAATTTTTGGCTTAAAGCGCAATACTTTAAATTATAAGTTAAGTATATTTTAGTTTATTCAGTAAATGACTCTTCACGGCTGGCCACTCTGATGCAATAATTGAATAAACAACAGTATCGCGAATCGATCCATCACTTGTTATTTGATGGCTGCGTAAAATACCATCTTGTTTAGCGCCTAGCCTTGCAATTGCCTTTCGCGACTGTTGATTAAAAAAGTGTGTTCTAAACTCAACTGCAATGGCATTGTGAGTATCAAATAAATACTTCAACATCAAAAGTTTACATTCAGTATTTACAGGACTTCTTCGTACAGCCTTGGCATACCATGTGTAGCCTAGTAATGCGCGCTTATGCTGTGCGTCTACGTTATAGAATCGAGTTGTGCCAACTATTTTATGGCTACTATTACACCTTACGGCGAAGGCGCTATTGCCGTTTTTGGCTTCAATAATTGCCCGTTCAACATAACTGTGCATTTGTTCTGGCGAAGGAACATTGGCATACCATAATTTCCAAGACTCTCCATCAAGCACCGCATGTTTTAATTCATCAATATGATGTAAGCTTAACACCTCAAGCGTTATAAAGTGCCCAACCAATGGCATTGGTTTTAACCACTGCATATATTTCCCTTACTCCTAGGGCCATTGTTTAATATCTCAACATTTTGTACATAGAGATGATCCTATAAGGATTCAATGATAGCAACTTACACATTGAATTTTACAATTAATCTGTTGATTTCAGCTATAAATCAATAACCTCAAATCCGCTCCATTGACCACTGTACCGCGATTATTGCGATGGCGAGTGAGCCTGCAGGCATCACCCATTTTTGATACCAGTGATAGTTTCTTGCCCAAATAAGGACTGGTAATGTAACTGCTAATATAGCCAGTTGGCCTATCTCTACACCTAAATTAAATGCTAGCACGCTGAGTAATTGATAGTCACTGGATAGCCCTAATTCACCTAATACACTCGCAAAGCCCATGCCATGCAATAAACCAAAGGCGAATGTGACCCAACCTAAACGCACAACTAATGGCCAAATATTGTTAAGAGCTGCAAACAACACCGATATAGCGATTCCCAATTCTACCCAGCGACTGTTAGGTGTAACTAATTGCATTGCAGTGGCGGTCAGAGTGATTGAATGCGCCAAAGTAAATGCGGTAACTATCCATGCGGTGTGTTTGAAGATCGTGACTTTTGATTCTACACCTTGCCATTTTGCTGATTTTTTTACTAATACACAGGTAAGCAACAATGCAATTAAAAATAAGATATGGTCAAGTCCGAGCCAAATATGCAGCACTCCTTGGTAAACATATTGATTAAAAGTGGTGAGGTAATTGCTTTTAGTAAAATCAAAAGTTTGAAGGGCATTATTTTTACTCATCACGCGAGTTTGTTCATTGATAGTGACAATTGCTTTATGATTGGCATCAGTATCGAAAAATGCCTGATAATGAAATGCTATGGCGCTGTGGTTCGTGTCCAGAGCTGGGCAGGATAATTGCAATTTAACAACCACATAGGGTTGATTAAAATGACTATCAAGCTGCAACGGAGCGTCGCTGGTAAGCGTACATACTTGCTCGTCCGCTGATGTTACCGTCAGTGAGGTCAGGACAAAATCACTTATGGCGCTATGTTTTGCACTGATCTCATGCCATGCGATAGCCCCATCTTGGTTTAAATCAAACGCCACCTGTTGCTCTAAATCGGCAACGTTGATTTGCCAACTACCTGTAAAATGGCTGTCATCAATTGCGTTTAAATTAATATAGCTGGTACTTAATTGGTGTGCTTGAGCTGTTCCTTGCAACATGAAAAATAAACACAGGTTACAAAAAAACGCAGTTACAAATGCGTTCATAAAGAGGCTCCTTGTGCACGTGTAAGTAGTTGCTGATCGGCATTAAGCTTGGCTTGTTGCCAATTTATTTTTGCCCAGTATAGGGCTTTTTCTGGCTGTTTATTGATGTCTAAATAATAGTGAGCTAAATCACTGGCATGGAAACTGTCTTGGCGTAATTCACGCAGCGCGACTCTTTGCGCCATTAAATTTTGCCATTGTTTCAGCGAGGTATCGTTGTAGTGTTGCTCTGCAATTGCTAAGCGCAGCAACAAGGCATCCTCTAAATTTTGTTTTTCATTTACCAGTGCGGGCAAAGTGTTAAGCACTTTTTGATAATTCCCTTGCGCTAAATAAATATCTGCCCATAACACTACAAGGCTGACGGGGGCTGTTTTTAATGGCAATGACTGGATATGAGCGAGCGCTTCATCGGGTTTATTGAGTCTCAGTGCCATTTCAGCCAATACATGGCGGGTATTATCGCTTTGTTTATTACTTGTAATACTGTTTGCTAAACTTTGATAACTTTGTGCTAATTGACCGTCTTGGCTTAGTACATCAAATGTACAGGTATTAATTACATCCATTGCTGTTAGAGCCAAGAGTTTTAAGCATTGTTGTTTGGCGGCTTTAAAGTCACCTTGAACCATTAGCATATTGGCGCGTAATAGATGGGTGTTAACATGGTTAGGATCGCGTTTTAGTACTGCATCGGTGATTGCTAAGGCTGCTGAAAATTGATGTTCACGTTGTAAAACGCGTGCATACATGTAGCCAATTTGTGGTGTGGGAGATTGCGCATAGCGCTGCTGTAACTGGTTTTTTAATAAGCCTTGGCGAAGCTCAGTTTGACCTACTTGTTGGCTATTTATCAGTAACGTCATTAATTCGTCTTGATTAAGGTGTGCGGTATTTATTGTGCGGGCTTTTGCGATGATCTCGTCATCTGCTGGCGTATAAGGTTCAGCCCCTGCATTAACAGAGATCAATAAACAAAGGTAAGTAAAAGCACGGGTGATCATAGCATTCTCCTTAAAAAGGCCATCCATGGCCTGCAAGTTTTATTGTGTGATTTAGTTGTTACCTAACAAATCGTCAAATGTGGCATTTTCATCCGCATTTGTGAATGTACGGCCGTTCACACTCAGTGGCTTATCGGTAGCCGCTTGGTTAAATGCTGCACGGCCTAGTTGTGCAAAATCGACTTCAAGTGCTTCAATAGTGATATCAACCATTGCGGTAACTTGGCTGTTTACCCCATCACTGACTGCAAAGGTAAAGCTATCAGAGCCAGTCGTTTCAAGGTTCGGCGTATAGGTGTAACTACCATCACTATTAACCACTACCATGCCTAGCATTGGCTCAGTAACCAGACTGAAGGTAAGAGTATCTCCTTCAGGATCAGAACCTTGTAGCATGTCTTCAATTACAACTTCGGTTTGTGTGGTTACCATATCAGCTGTTGCTATGGGTGCTTTATTTACCATCGGTGGTATCTCGACGGTGTTATGGTCGTCATCATTGCTACAGCCGCTGAGTGTAAGCGCAGCAAGCAATAACCCAAGATGTGATAATTTAAAATGTTGCATGAGTGTTCTCCTTATTTAGACCCTGCAAGTGGAGTTGCTAGATATGGGAAGCTTGCATCCATCATCGTAGCGTTCACTGGTGCACCATCAGTAAATGGTACGTTACCTACACTGGCATCATCAGATGTGCACAGGCCTAAATCAGTATTTGTACCATTTACTGGAATTGGATAGCATAAGCGACCCATTACCACACGTAGCGCAATATCAACTACATCATCACCAGGACGACGGCCATTTGGGAAACCCGCTAAATCATCGCCAGCAACACCGAATGCTGATTGATCTGCTTGTGCTTTTGCAGCGATATTGGTATTTAGACGCAGCATTTCAGCGCCTGCAACAGTGGCCAATTGATTAACGCCTGGGAAACCAGTTAAAAATGCAGTTACTAAGTCATTACGTGGAAAATTCGTTGGTGCAAGGGTCGCTAGATTTGCCCCTAAGGTGGTGTTAACCGCATCTTTGAACAGAATATTTAATAGCTCTGGTAAAGATGGGTGGGTAACATAATCAATAAATTGACCATCGTCTTTAGGCTGTGAACTTGAGAAGGTATCTTTGTCTTTTAAACCAATTACCAGCTCATTAACAAGTGGATTACCTAAACGAGATACTTGAGTAAGCGCACCACCGTTTACCGCATTGTTAGCAAATTTAGCATTTGGGTTTAAAATACGCGCCTGTGGTAAGCTAGCTGTAGTCCATGTGCCAATAGTGCCATTGCCATTACCAACTACACAGCTTTTAGGTACTTCAATAGCAATTGCGGTCACATTTTTATCTGCTAAGTCATCATTATCTGCCGATTGTGTAATGCCTCCAGGGAAGCCCTCGCCATCACCTGCGCCCGGCGCACTGTCGCCTTCTACCGGCACATAGTTCACTAAGTCAAAGGTTTTGCCTAGGTTCACCACGAATGGATCTTTACGTTGGCCAACAAATACTTTTGCCATACCGTCACAGCCCGGGATCGCTACTTGATATACAAATTGCGCTGCGTAGCTTTTATAGCCATCCATTGATGAAAACGTTTTATCGCCAATATAATCAAGTGGCTTGTGGAATTCATTACTGCTGGTCATGGTATTAGTTAGCATGGTTTTGCTACCTGTACGCTGATCACCTGCGATCATCGTCATAGTGTATGATTCGCTAAAGTTAACTGCGGCATTATTGCCAGCTGCAACACCACCAATATTTTTAAGTGGTACAGCAACAGTACGTTGGTTGCCTTCAGGGCCAATGGTTAATGCAACGCCTTGATTGTCATTAGGCAGCATACTTTTGAAGTTAAAGGCGAAACTAATATCTTCAATCGCATCGCCATCGTTATCAATATGGATGCTGTAGGTTGCATCAGGATCCATGGCAAAATAGTTAGGTCCACCATAGCCATCTTGCAGTGGAATATAGTTTGCAATCAGGGTGACATAATCACCACGGCCTTGTTCATAACTGTTAAATGCATAAAAATCTGTTGAATCTAAAGTCGGGAAGCGACTGATATTTGGAGCTTCACGGTGACTTGACGCCTCTGATGGGACGCTTACTAAGGTACTACATACTACAACTGCTAATATTGAGGGAGTTAAAGCTTTCATGACTTTGTCCTTTAGTTTTAGATAGTGGTCACTACTAATACGCAAAGCAATTACCATTGGATGCAATAAAAAGTAAAAAATATTAATGGAATGTATATTTAAAATTACCTCGTTGAATTTAATGGAATAAAAAACCAGCTTTTGCTGGCTTTTTATTGCGTGTTGTTGGTTTACTTACAGTAAAATTAACTCAGTTGTGTACAGTACTTCGGTGGGAGAGCCTGTTGGTGAGCCTCCAATAGGTTCTAAACTTATGGCAAGTAATGCGATATCTTGCGCGTTGAAACGTGAGTCTTTTAATAGCGATTTAACGCCATCTTTTGGTAAAAGGCCCAACGAAATAGGTGCATCTTGACCTTTTAATATCATCCACAGTTCATAATCCTTATCAGTTCTGGCGGTCAATTTGTCGCTGGCTTTTATTGATAAACCTTGTTCGTTGATATCGATAAACCATAATGGTTTTTCGCTGGCATCTTTAAACAGCGCAATTTGCTGAGTGTTTTGCCCGACAGGCGTTTGTGGCTGCCAAATAATCAAAGCTAATACGATACTTGCTGCGGTAGCAATTAACGACCACGCTTGCCAAATACTTGTTTTAGGTTGAATAACATTGTTTGGTACCACTGCTTGCTGTGGGTCAATACGCTGTGAAATTGCTTCCCAAACGTGGCTATCAGGCGGCACAGATTTAATTGAGCTGGCTAAATTATTTAAATGTTGCTCCCACATCCAGGTTGCTTCTCGAACACGATTTGATGAGAGCATTAAACGTTGAAAGCGTTTACGAGCAGAGCCTTTTAAGGTCCCTAACACGTATTCAGCCGCCAACATATCGATAAGTTTTTGATTGTCAAAATTCATAACGTTAAGCACCTTTGCAACTGTTGCAGGCCGCGTCTGATCCAGCTTTTTACTGTGCCAAGCGGAGTATCAATATGATCAACTAACTCACTGTGAGTCAAGCCTTTGTAGTAGGCTAAGTGGATCGCTTGTTTTTGCTGTTCATCTAGTTGCTCTATACAATCAACGAGTTTACTTTTATCTTCGTAATCAATAGCTAAAGGTGAGTCAGTTAAATCATCTGAGATTGCAGAGTCGTCATCTAAGGATTGCTCTTTACGCACTTTGTGATAGCGCAAAGAGTCTAAGCTACGATAACGAACAATGCTGATCATCCAGCTGATCACTGTGCCTTTGGTTACTTGATAATCAGATGCATTGTGCCAAATTTTCACAAATGCATCTTGCAGCGCTTCCTCGGCATGAGCACGATTGCCTAACATTTTTAAGCTGATCGCAAACAGCTTTGCGCTTGTGGCATTATACAATTTAGCAAATGCCTGTTTATTGCCCTGCGCGGTTGCACTTAGTAGGGGTAATAATTCGTCGGTTTCCATAGAGTTCCTATTATTATTGTCAGTTAGTAAACGTATGATGATGTAAAATGGATGCAAAAAACCAACTAAATGATGGGTGCTTATCATTATTTTCATGCTTTTCCACCAGTTAGCCTAGCAGTAAAATACGGCTTATCAAGTTGCGGAGATCAGTTTTATATCTGAGACTGCAGTCCTACATTCATCGTTTAGAGAGCTGGAAATGACGCCGCAAAGCAGAATAATAGGACCTACCAAAGTTAAATACTGACGAAATTGCAAAAAATCCTGTTACTTCCAATAAATGCCTTGTTTTAGTTATGGTTAAACAGTGCATGAATGTCATACAATGGGGTAAAAGTAGACCACATAAGAGAGATTAAAATGGCCGCATTCGGTACCGTATTTATGCCGCAGATGATTCAAGCACGTTTTACTGATAACGCTTGGAGCGAAAGCTCTGTTGTTCCGTCAGATAAAATTGAACTTCATGCTGGTGCACATGTTCTTCACTATTCAAGTACATGTTTTGAGGGGTTAAAAGCATTTCGCCATGAAGACGGCTCAGTCTATATTTTCCGCATGGACGCTAACATTGCCCGCATGAAACAAAGCTCGCATTTATTAAGCTTACCTGAAGTTGATGGAGCCAAGCTTGAAAAAATGATCATTGATATTGTCCGCCAGTATGCTGATGAAACGCCGTTACCACCGGGCTCTATGTATATTCGTCCAACTCATATCGGTACTGAAGCTGCCATTGGTAAAGCGGCTGTGCCGTCATTAAGTTCATTATTGTATGTGCTATTATCACCTGTGGGTGATTACTTTGCTGGTGGCGCGACTGCGTTGCGAGTATTACTAGAAGAAGATGGTATGCGCTGTGCCCCGCACATGGGTATGATCAAAAGTGGTGGTAACTACGCTAGTGCATTAGCACCCATTACGGCAGCACGCTTGCAACATCAAGCCGACCAAATTCTATTCTGCCCAGGCGGTGATGTACAAGAAACTGGTGCCGCAAACTTTATTTTAATTGATGGTAATGAAATTATTACTAAAGCGCTAGACAGCACCTTTTTACATGGCGTGACGCGCAGCAGTATTTTAACCATCGCTAAAGATTTAGGTATGACAGTATCCGAGCGCAATTTTACAGTCACTGAATTACTTGAGCGTGCTGCAAAACCGGGTACTGAAGCTGCTTTATCTGGCACTGCTGCGGTATTAACCCCAGTGGGTACTTTTATTCATAATGATAAAGAATACAAAGTGGGCATTGGTGAAGCAGGGCCAACGACAATGCGTTTGCGCCAAGCCTTGAACGATATTCAATGGGGTAAAGCACCAGACACCCATGGCTGGTTAACCAAAATCGACGTGTAAAGTTAAACGATATGTTTTTACAAAAAAGCCTAGGTTATTTATAACCTAGGCTTTTTTATGGTCTAAGTTATTTAATAATCTATACTTTCAACTGTGTAAGTTAGCTGCACAGGTGTGTAAAAATAACGTATGTATACACAGCAAGTATCACGAAACTAATCAGCTGATATCTTAATACTATGAAATATATATGAATATTTATTTCCATTTGATTTTTTTAGTGGCGCATAGATTGCATTTCTATTTGGGTATAACTAACGACAAAAGGAGCGTTTATGTGGGCCGCAATAAGTTACTTATTATTGGCAATTGTATTTATCATTATGGGGTGGCAGGTTAGTCCTAGCTATTTTTCGCTGCTATTCTATTGGACGGCTTTATCTTTATTACTGGTAAGCGGTGCCTATTTTTTTAATATTGCAAAAATTTTTCGTAAACGAGAAAACGGTGTTATCCCGTTTTACATTCGTTGGGCTTTCATACCTTTTTTATTGGGGGCACAAGTTTATAACGCGTGGAGCCGAAAGCACGATAAAGTACCGCCATTACAACAAATTAACGAACACTTATTTTTAGCCTGTCGCTTATTCCCTTCAGATATAGATACTTTAAAAGATAACGGTATTACCGCGATTTTAGATGTAACCTGTGAATTTGATGGACTTGAATGGTCATCAACACAAGAAAACATAAACTATTTAAATATCCCAGTGCTTGATCATCGAGTCCCAACACGTTCGCAGCTTAATCAAGCGATTAACTGGATTGCCCATCATATTAAAGATAATCGTCGTGTGGTGGTGCATTGTGCGTTGGGTCGTGGTCGTTCAGTGTTTGTGATGGCGGCTTATTTACTCAGTCAAAATAAGGAGGCTGATGTACATCAAGTGCTTGCGCAAATAAAAGAAACACGCGAAACCGCTAATTTAAATAAACACCAACTACGTCAACTAGTTAAACGCCATAGAAAGGGTGAGTTATTAATCAAAAATAAAGCGGTATTAATTGCCAATCCAGTTTCCGGCACTAAGTTATGGCAGCAAAAAGAGCATTTAATTGTTGCGCGTTTATCTGCTTATTATAACTTAAAAGTGATGATCACATCAGTCGAGAAAAATGGGATTGTGTTGGCCAAACAAGCGATAGCTGATAAGCCAGATATGATCATCGCCTGCGGCGGCGATGGCACCGTGGCAGAAGTGGCAAGTGTTTTGGTAAACACAGACTGTAAATTAGGTATTATCCCATTTGGCACGGCCAATGCTCTAGCACATGTGTTAATGGGAATTAAGTCAAAGTTGATCCCTGTGGAAGTAGCATGTGATTTGATTATTGAAGGGCAAACCAAGCAAATGGATACAGCATATTGCAATGGTGAGTTAATGCTGCTGTTAGCAGGGATTGGCTTTGAACAACACATGATTGAAAAAGCCGATCGGGATACTAAAAATGAGCTTGGTCAGTTCGCATATTTACAGGGCTTCTGGCAAGCTTTAGGCGAACAAAAAGCCCAAGATTTCACCGTACAGCTAGATGATAACGAGCCGCAGCAAATACATACCAATAGTTTAATTGTCGCTAATGCTGCACCTTTTACTACTTTACTAGCGCAAGGTGGGGGACAGCCAGATCATTACGATGGCTTGCTCGATGTTAATTGGCTCACTCCAAACCAAGACGCATCAGCCAATGTATTAAGTATTGCTGAGCTGGTATTTAGCAGTATTACCCAAGCACATTTTGCGATTAATTCACATCATACCAATGCGCGCCGCGTTGCAATATCGGCGACTCAGGAAATAAAATATGTACTTGATGGTGAAGTTAAAAGTGCTGATAAATTGATCATTGAAATTACTCCGCAATCACTGGCGGTGATCTGTGCAGAGCAGGTCGAGTAACTGAACTTGTTGCGCGTTATAAGCTATAACGCGCAATGGCTGTTACTTCTTTTTAATACTAGGCCACACAAAACCGCTGTTTTGCGGTTGTGCATCGACACAGTTATCGAGGTATAACTGCTCGACCTTGGTACGCGCCCAAGGTGTTTTACGTAAAAATTTAAGGCTCGATTTTACACTTGGGTCAGATTTAAAACAGCGAATATCAACATGCTCACCCATTGCTTTCCAGCCAAGTGTTTGCTCGAGTTTTACTACTATTTGTTCGAGTGTAATGCCATGTAACGGGTTGTTTGCTTGCTGATTCATAAGTCACTATTGCTTGATAAAAGTCGCTGCTATTGTAACGTAACTGTGCGTTGATACCAATTCTATTAATTAACGCGAATTGTTTTAGGGGCGGTTGGGTAAATAATTTCATTTTGCTCGTTGAGCATTAACCAATTTAACGCGCTATTATTGTGATGAGGGTTTTTTGCTGCACAGATCACCCGCACATTAGCCATTAAAATAATCGCACCTTCACTGTAGCGTTGATCTTCAAACCAACATAGTTGCTGCTCGCTAACTTTATTTTTTGCGTCAAGAAACAAGGCCGATTTTTGATTATTACTGAAACTATTAGCCGAGTAAATTACACTGATAAAACAGATGCCTATAATCGTTATAATTCGCATATTTAGCCTTTGCATTAAAAAATAACTACACTAAGCTTATACCTAAGTTACCCCAAAATACTAGTTTCAGTTGCAATTAAATGCGTTTAAACCAGCCCACTTAGGGTTTTAGGGTGACTTGGCCATAAAATGTGTTAGGGTAAAATCCACAAAAATAATTTTCTAAAGACAAGGTGAACACATGCAATTTAAACAAACGATGATTGACGAATTTACACTGTTAGCAAAATTTCCATTAACCAGTAAAATGCAAGGTATTAAGTTACATAGTGATGCTGATGAAAGCTTATTAAGCGCGGCACAACGATTGTTTGATAAAGGTATTATAGATAGCCCAGATGGCGGTTACTTAACCGATCTGGGCTTAGATCTGATAGAGCACGTAACCGTGCTACACAGTGCGTTGGGTAATTAAAAAATATCAGGCTGCATCCGGTTGGTTTTGTGGTGCAGCATCAATAAATGCATCAAGCTTGTTACAACGTTCATAAATGGCTGCTATTTTCGGATACGCAGTCATATCGACGTTAAAACGATAAGCATTAAATACTTGCGGCACTAAACACACATCAGCAAGGCTAGGTTTATCACCCACACAATATTCATTTGTATGATCAAGTAGCTGTTCAATTTTTTCAAAACCAACCTCTACCCAATGACGATACCAGGTATTTTTGATTGCATCGTCAGCACCAAGTTCACCACTTAAATATTTCAGTACCCGTAGGTTATCAATAGGATGAATATCGCAGGCAATGGCATAACATAAATTACGGATCTGGGCTTTTTGCCAGGCATCACCAAATAATAGTGGTGTGTCGGGGTGTGTTTCTTCAAGGTATTCTAAAATTGCCATCGATTGTGCGAGTACACCGTCATTGGTTTCCAGCGCAGGTAATAACCCTTGCGGGTTTTTATCTAGGTATTCAGGTGCTTGTTGCTCAGATTTTAGTAAGTTAACAGTTACTAACTCATGCTTAATATTTTTTAAATTAAGCGCAATACGAACGCGATATGCGGCAGATGAACGAAAATATGTATAAAGTTTCATGGTTCAATTATCCTTGTGGGCCACTGTAGTGTTTTTTAATAGTTCGCCAGCAATCAGTGTAGTTAGGTTGGCGCTCTTTGCCTTCTAATGCGTATTTTGTTGGTGAAATAACGTAACGTGATTCAAACATAAACGCGAGGGTATTTTCGTAGCGTTGCGGTTCAAGCTCTGCGTTAGAGGCCTTTTCAAATACATCAGCTTCTGGGCCATGCGGTGACATACAATTATGTAAACTCATGCCTCCTGGTACAAAGCCGTGCTCTTTGGCGTCGTACACGCCTTCAATTAAGCCCATAAATTCACTCATAATATTGCGGTGATAATAGGGTGGGCGAAAAGTGTTTTCTGCCACCATCCAGCGTGGAGGAAAAATTGCAAAATCAATATTAGCAACACCTTCTGTGCCTGACGGGGATGTCAGTACTGTGAAGATAGACGGATCAGGATGATCAAAGCTCACTGTATTCATTACATTAAAACGTGCTAAATCATATTTATAGGGAGCGCTGTTGCCCGTCCAGGCTACAACATCTAAAGGGGAGTGGCCTATATCACAGCGGAACATATTACCGTTGAACTTAGCAACCAACTCAAACTCACCTTCTTTATCTTCAAAGGCAGCAACAGGGTATTGAAAATCACGGTCGTTAGCGTAGCCGTTGGCTCCCACTGGGCCACGCTCAGCTAACACATAAGCATGACCATAATTTTCACAGATATAACCACGAGCAGTATCACAGAGCAAAACGACTTGGAATTTAATGCCACGCGGGATCACTGCGATTTCACCCGCTTTAACCGTTAAATTACCACATTCTGTTTTCAGCAGTAACTGACCTTGCTGAGGCACAAATAACATTTCGCCGTCGGCATTATAAAAATAACGATCAGTCATTGATTTATTCGCTACATAAACATGGATGCCAATTCCTGTTTGGCCATTGGCGCTGCCGTTTGCAGCCATAGTGATCAAACCATCAATGAAATCGGTTGGCGTAGTTGGAATATCAATTGGATCCCAACGAAGCATCGTAGGTGGAGTCGGGACTTCGGTAATTGGAGCGGTGCGAATTAAACCGTTATCAATTGCGCTGTAATCACCTTGGACAACCGATGGGCGGATACGGTACATCCAAGTACGGCGGTTATCAGCACGCGGCGCAGTAAATGCTGTGGTACTAAATTGTTCAGCGTATAAATCGTATTTTACTTTTTGCGGGCTAAACTGCCCAATAGGCAATGCGCCAGGCAGAGCTTCGGTTTCAAACTCATTGCCAAATCCTGTCATATATTTTAATTCGCTGGTCATCACTCGACTCCTTTATGTTTTACTGTAAGATACTCTCAAGTGAGACTAAATTCAAACATCATGCTTTTTGCCACTGTACATATTTATGGACACTTAAACATGATTGTAAATTAACAGGACATAGCCGCCATGGCTCTCGATTTAGAGACATTTTTACCTTATCGTCTGGCTAACTTAGCCAGTAAAATGAGTGAACAGTTTGCACCCGTGTATCAACAGCAAAGTGATTTAAGCATTCCTCAGTGGCGTATTTTGTTTAATTTAGCCCAGTTTGGACAAAGCAACGCAAAAGCATTGTGTGAGCAAGCTGCAATGGATAAATCCACTGTATCACGGGCAATTAAGGCATTGATAGATAAGCACTATGTAGAGAGTTTAATCGATCCGGCAGATAAACGCGCCAGCTTGTTAGCGTTGAGTGAGCAAGGGTTGGGCTTGTATCAGCAGTTAGCCCCAGCTGCTTTAGCGTGGGAGAAGAATCTGTTGGATGTTTTAACTCAAGCCGAGTATCAAACCTTGCTTAGTTGTTTAGATAAGTTAACTAGTAAATTAGATGAATAAAACAAAAAGCCCATCAAAAGATGGGCTTTAAAATTAATTTAATTTGTAAGTTACCTTAGCAAATTAGAACGTGTAACGAACACCTACACGCATTTCCCATAAAGAGGCATTGCGTTGTATTGACTGCTCTGCACTGCGTGCACTGAAGTTTGAGTAAACGTATTGACCTTGGTCATTGACGTTCACTTCAACCATTTTATTACCAACGAAAGAACCTTTCTTCAATACACCCCAATCATCGTTCAACATATTAGTTAAGTTATCGATAACGAAGAATGCTTCACCTTTATGACCGTCCATAAAGCCTGGGATTTCTTGAGTAAGTTTGAAGTTAAATTTAACAAACCAATCAGAGTTTTGCGCATTTCGAGAAGAAATTTCACCACGTTTCAAACCTTCAGAAGCGATAAAGTCGTTAAACTCGTTAATTTCATCAGCGCTCATGTTGTAAACAACATTAGGATCGTTTTCTAGTGGTACATATAGCAATTGACGTGCGCCATTAGAGTTTCTATCGCCAAACTGGATATCACCTGCATTTGTGTTTCTATTGCTCTTATAAGTAAAGCTATATGGTAAACCTTTATAAGCTTCACCAAATAGGTTAAAGCGGGTGTTATAACCATTGAAGAACTCATGATTATAAGCAAGGTTTAATGTAAAGCGATGTGGAATTTCGTAATCTGATGTAGCTACTCCAGGATTTCCTGGGTTAGTTGTTGCTAAGTTACCGTAGTTTGAGCTAGCAACAGAGCTGGTCATTGGATTTACGTCGTTAGCATCAGTATAAGCATAAGAGAATTGTACTGAGATACCGCTATCGAATGACTTACTTACTGCTGCGGATATGATCGACGAATCACCACTGTCACCATTTACATTAGTTAGTAATAGTTCGCCACTACGATATTTACCAGGGTTTAATGGATCTTCCTTTCTTTCATAGATAGGGCGTCCATCGAAAGTAGTATCACCAGAATCTTGTAAAGCAATATCTACAAGCGTAGCAGCATCACGTTTTTTGGTATACAAATAATCCAAAGCAAACACGTAATCGTTTTCAGTTGTGTAAGTTGCTCCTAAAGAGTACTTCCACTCAGATGGGATTTCAAAGTTAGGATCAACTGCGTTTGCAGTTGCATCACCAGAACCAATTTCAGTGTTTGCAACTTTATCAAACATATCTTGTGGAACTTCATAACCTGGAGTGCCACTATTTACATTTGGCGTATCAAATAAGTCAACTAGAGTAACTTCGTCATCACCAGAGCCAACTTTATAAGAGTTACTGATATCGCTAATGTAAGTACCAATATTGGTAATACCATCATTAGAGTATGAGTTAGATAGCCATACATTTGGGTTACCGCCTGAGAACAAGCCAACCCCCGCACGCACTTCTAATGCATCAGTTGCATACCATTCAAAGCCAACACGCGGTTGAATTAAATCAATACCATCAAAAGTTGACTGGTTGCTATAGCCATAGCGATTAGTAAAGTTCTGATTAAGTGTTGGTTTATCATCACTTGAATAGCTGTCGTAACGAAGACCAAATGTTAGAGAAGCATCGATATCTGAGAAGCTGTATTCATCTTGGACATAAAATGTATTTTGTGAATAAGCAAAGTTAGCTGCGGCATCATCAGGGTTATTCGTGCTTGCAGAGTTATTATAATAAACTGCATTAGCTATACCATTTCTATACGCATCAATTGATGCAAAACGCCACTCACCTTCAGTGTGTTGTACGAATTGGTTAAATACTTCTAGCTTTTCATACTCAAAACCAGCTGTAATTGTATGTTGGTTAAGGTAGTAAGTACCGGCAAACTTAGCTGTAGTAGTATCGTAGTTTAAGTCATTTGATTGACGAGAATCATCTGGGCCTACGTATACAGTTGCATTATCAGTGCTGATTTGGAACTCACCGAAACTACTTGCTGCATCTAAAGATTCAACTCGTGCGTCTAGTTCTGATTTACCTAAACGGATTTCTGAAGAGAAGTTATCATTCCAGTCAGAGTATAAAGAAGCAACGATTGATGTAAACTCGGCGCCTTGCTCATAAAAATGGCTATCAAAAGCGAGTTCATCACCATCAGCATCTGATTGTGACAATGTAAATCCATCGTTATAGTTATAGATAAGGTTTGCACGGTGATTGTCGTTAATGTTCCAATCTAGTTTTACTAAGATTTTTTCATCTTCAACTGGTGAACTAGATGGTGTAGCGCCTGCATCATAGCCATATACATCTTTAGTAATTTGTTTAATTTGCTCAATTTCATCAGAAGAAACTAACGATGAGTAATTAAATTGTTGTACACCTTCAAGTTTTTCATAAGAGGTAAACAAGAATAGTTTATCGTTAATTAATGGTAAGCCAACATTAAAGCCGTAACGCTTTTCGCTGAAATCGCCATTATCAACTTTATCACCTTCAATTTTGTCGCCTTTCATCGAATCGTTAGTGTAATCGTAGAAAACTCCACCGTGGATTTCGTTACCACCAGACTTGGTAACGGCATTAATGTTACATGATGTGAAGCCACCGTACTGAACGTCAAATGGCGCTAACTCTACCGCAACTTGCTCGATTGAATCGAAAGAGAAAGGTGCACGAACAGTTGGGTAACCATTTGAGCTAAGACCGAAGTTATCGTTCATACGAACGCCGTCAAGCGTTAAGCTGTTAAAGCGTGGGTTACCACCACCACAGTTGATTGTGCCACGGCTGTCATCGATAGCAACACGTGGGTCGATTCGAATAATATCTCTTAGATCACGGTTAATTGCAGGTTGGTTTTCAAGGTCCGTAAGAGTAAATGTTGAAGCCGGACCTGTACCACCTGACATTGTGCTAATAGCACGGCCAGTGACTACAATTTGTTCTATACTCGATTGTGGTTCAAGCGTTACGTTTACTGGGTAATCAGCACCTACTTGCAAGTTGATGTTATTAAATGATTGGTCAGCAAATACATCTGAATCAACAACAACACTGTAAGGACCGCCAACACGAAGACCTTTCGCGGTGAAGTAACCAGCATCGTTTGTTTCAGTTTCTTTTGTTGAACCTGATGGAACGTGAACGATAGTAATTTTTGTGCCTGCAGCAGGGTTACCATTAGGTCCCTTGATCTGACCTTTAATTGCAGAGGTCGTTTCATTTGCAAACGCTGCGCCACTTACGCCAACACAAGCTGCGATAGCAAGTGAAAGTGCTGTTTTGCGTAGTTGAATTTTCATTATTAATTTCCCGTGTAAGGTGTAATATTTTTTAGTTTTGGTATTAATTTACTCGGATTTTCCAAGCAGCTAAATTGTACCCTATTATTTCATTACAAATAAGTTACATTGCACATAAATTTGTAATAAAAGTAGTTTAGAACAAAATTGCGGTTTTTCGAGCAATTTAGTACCCATGGGTCAATTTACTCATTAAATATGACAAAAGTATGAAACCCAGTGCTTTATGCATAAAAAAACCCGCTAAAAGCGGGTTTTACATAGAGTTTTAAAAATTAGAACTTGTAGCTGATACCAATCTTAGCTTGCCATGTTGATGAGCTCGTTATTTGGCTATAGTTTCTTACATCAGCTCCACCAAAGCTATTATCAATAATATAGCGTCCTTGGTCATCAAGACCACCAAAATCATAAATAGATTGGTCTGAATAGCCCAAGCTTTTTTCTATACCCCAATCGCTATTAAGTAGGTTAGCGAAATTATCAATCATAAGGTATAGCTCGCCACTATGGCCGTTAGCAAAGCCAGGGATTTCTTGTTTAATGCTGATGTCCATGGTGGTAACCCAAGGCTGCGTTCCAGTATTTTTACCGATAATGCCGCCACGTTGAGAGATACCTGCGCGATCTAAACGCTCTGCTAATTGTGCCCAATTCATTTCAGAATCAGCCCAATTGACATTCGCATCATCAGCACCCGTTGGAATATAGGCCAAATAAGCACTGCTACTAAATAAAGAACTTGTGTCACCTAAGTGAGCATCTTTATGCATATTCATTGTATAACTAAATGGACGACCAGAATGGCGTTCAAAATACATATTAAATTTAGTCGCATAACCGGCAATAAATTCAGCATTGTAGCCTAAGTTAATTTTGAAACTATGCTCAACTTCATAAAAGCCACGTGCTGCCACATCTTGATTACGATTAGCAGTAATATTGTGCTTATAGTTACCTTCGGCTTGCGACGCTGATCCAACAGAAGACTCAGTAACATCTTGATGAGCATAACTTGCAGAAACAAATAAACCGTTATCCCATTCTTTAGCAATACCAGTAGAGATAATGATAGAGCGACCATCGTCGGTTGAATTAGTCATTGCAATATCAACATTATCTTTCAATGCACCACTGTAGATGGTTTCATTAATTACACGCTCGCCGTCAGCCGCTAAACCGATAGGACGGATAGAGGTATTATGCCATACAGCTTCATTTTCTTTTTTGTGGTAAGCAATTTCGGCCTGCCATTTAAAGCCATTACCTAATAGTTCAGAATCAAATTCATATTCAAAGCCAACTTGAGCGCGAATACTTGAAGGTAACTTGAAATCAGGATCAATGTAAGCAGTACTTCCTGCCCCTTGCTCTAACGAATTTTTAATAACATCAGGGACCTGAGTGATATCTGCTGGGTTATTTTGGTAGTAGTCGTTTATTACACTATTTGGTGCAGAAACGAGGGTAATACCATCTTTTTGAAATGAGTTGTTATACCAGACATTTGGAATACCGCCTTGGAAACGACCAATTCCACCGTTAATAGTTAATGCTTCAGTTGCATAATATTTAAAGCCAACGCGAGGTAGAATAATATCTAAACCATCAAGGTTCTCTTGATTACTAAAACCATAGGTGCTTAGAAAGCTTTCATTAAGAGTCGGTTTATCATCAGATGATAAGCGCTCATAGCGAAGGCCAGCTGTCACTTCTAAGTCATCATTTAAGTAAAAGGTATCTTCAATATATAAAGCTAATTGACTACGTGTTACATCATAGGCGGTATCTGCTGAATTATTAGTGTACGCATTTTGATAAGAGAAGTCATAAGCACTTACTTCGCGGTTAGCAAAATTTTCTAGACTAGTGAATTTCCATGTACCTAATGAGTTTTCAGCAAACAAGTTATATAAACGAAGTGACTCATATTGAGCACCAAAGTTAATTTCATGCTCGTCCATTAGATAAGTTGCATCAAGTGTCAGTGTTAAGTTTTCAGTTTCAGATTTGTTCGCATGGCGATATCTATCAGTACCAAAATTAAAGTTAGGGCCCTTTCTGCTATTTTCTTCTACGGTAATGCTACCTAAGTTTGAGCGAGTAATACTGTCAGAGGTCACATCTTTATAGGCAATACCAATCTCTGTTGAAAAGTCTTCAGTCCAATCAGAATAAAGTTTAGTGGCAAAATTATTAAACTTAGTAACATATGCATATGTATTTGATTTTAAGACTACTCTATTTCCACCTTTACTCTCATTTTTCTCAGCTTGATCGTCTTGCCATTGATATGTGAAATCTAGGCGATGCTCATCACTGGCATTCCAGCTAAGTTTAACTAATAAATTTTTGTTGGTGTCTTCAGGCGCGCCTGCTAATGAATCGGTTAAACCATATTCGTCATTTAAAATAGCAATAAAACGATTGTAGCTGTCTTCTGTTATTTTAAATTCATTTGCAGCACCAGAATCCTTAAAGCCATAATCTAAATCCTGCTCACTTGACCACTGTGCGTAGTTTACAAAGTAAAATAGTTCATCTTTAATAACTGCGCCACCGACATTAAAACCAAAACGTTGTTCAGTTTGAATCGGTTTTACTTTATTCGTTGAATAAGTTTTATAACCGGCTTTATCAGTATCTTCTTCTTTAATTGTTTGAACATCGCCGGCCATATCCGGTGTAGATGTTTCATAGAAACCTGAAAATTTGAATTCATTAGTACCAGACTTCGTTACGGCGTTTATTGTACCGCCGCCAAAGTTACCTTTAGAAGCTGAAAAAGGCGATACGTCAACTGAAACTTGCTCTATTGCGTCAAGTGAAACAGGAGGTTGAGACGTCGGGTAGCCACCAAAATTTAAACCAAAGTCATCGTTTTGACCAATACCATCAACAGTTAGACCGTTAGTACGAGGGTTGCTCCCCGCAAAAGTTAACTCGCCATTACCATTGATACTTGCTAAAGGATTTAGACGGGCAATATCTTTAATGTCACGGTTAAAGCTTGGCATGTTATTGATTGTATCTTCGCCAAAGGTACTGCTTGAACCACCAGATTGCTGAATAATTTTATAGCCTGATACTTCAATTTTTTCGATGTTAGCTGCTTGAAGCTGAGAATTAAGACGATATGTATCGCCCAGTTCTAAATATATATTTTCAAGCATGGTATCGGTAAATTGGTCTGAATCAATAAACACAGTGTAAGGGCCGCCAACACGTAAACCATTGGCAATAAAGGTACCGCTTTCATTGGTTGTTAATTCGCTTACAGTGCCAGTTGGTTGGTGAATAACTTTAATTTTCACATTTGCAGCTGCAGTGCCAGAAGGTGTAGTAATTTTACCACGCATAGCGGATGAGGTATCTGCTGCCATTACGCTTGTAGAAACACCTAAGGCTAGGATCACAGCCCCAGTTAATTTCGAAAGGCGAAGCTTATTCATTTTGTTGATTCCCGTGGAAAGTTAAGGTTTATTACTTGTTTGTGTTAGCTGACATCTTAAGTGCCTTTGCTAACGGTTTTGCTGAACTATCAAATAACGTATTTAATAATCCTGCTAATCGAATACCGGCTTGTTGTAAGCGAGTTTTAATAATCGGTGTGTTTTCGTAAATGTAGCTAAAGCCAATCTCGTCATTATTTAGCTTGTATAGTTTGTCAGCTAAATTGTGTGACTCTGTTACCCATTGTTCTGGTGAACTGGCTAGGTACTCAGCAATTATTTCTGCATTATTAGTATCAATAAACTGCGCGAATTCAGTGAATGATAGGTTCTCATTTTCGATTAATTTAGTGTCCCACAATGAGTGCAGGTTGGTTGGCTGGCCAAAAAAGGTAACGTTAACACGGTTACCACCTCTGTCTTCTGCACGTCCGGCATGAAACGGCTGATGGCTATCGCCAACTAAATGAACAAGAAAGCGTAAGCTAAAACGTTTGGCATCTATTGAGCTGTTTTTGTTTTTTAGTGTATCGATGGCAAAATACATCCCTTCAAGAATGTTGCTTACATTATCTTTATTTAAATTTTCATCGTGGTTGTGAGTAAATGTAGTTGAGTTGCTTGGCGCGTTGATGTAATGCCAACGAGAAGATTTTTTTTGCCAAAAAGGACTCGGATCAGAGCGCATTTCATCAGCCCAAGTAGCAATTTGCGCTAGGCTTTGCCCTTCTAAAAGTTCTTTAAGCTCTGCTTTAGTTGCGTCTGTTATGTGATTTTCGGCAATTTTACCGACAATTCTGTGGCCATTTTGTCCCCAAGCCAATACATTTTGTGATGATAAAAGTACTGCGCCGACTAAAAGATAACTAAATCCATGTGTAATTTTGCGTAACATTTGTGTTTTCCTCAATGATCTTATTTGACAAGAGCGGCCTCTTCTATGGCGCGAATTGTCCTGATTTTGAGATAAATAGGAAGGACTCAAAGAAATTCATAATTTCCCATTGATAGTTCTTTCAATTCATAAGCTTAACTGTTTTGGGTAAAATTACTTGTTGTAATAAGTAATTTAAATTGGTCAAATAGGAGGATGAATCGTTTTGGATTGTTGAACTTTTGAAAATTAAACAGCTGCTTTTGCAACACAGCTTCTTTGTTACTGTTTTGTTACTGTTTTTTTTGTTGGTTTGGCTCAGTGGCCAGCTGAGTGTGGTTACATCAACGGGGACCTTGAAGCCTTTAATTGAAACATCTAGTCGCTGTCAGACGAGGGCAACAGAAAACCAATTGCAATTAATTGTCTATGCCTCGTCGCAAAAGGTTGCTCGTTCTTTAACACAAAACCTGTGTGACGATCCCGTTGTAGCAAAACAATATGGCGAAGTGATCGCTTTATGGGGTTACCGTACTGCCGATAGCATTGAGTTCATTGGTAAAGGTATTGCTGATTTAATTTTAGCAAAAAACAACATTATGTCAGCCTTCAAAGCTGAATCGACCTATAACTACCAGCCTGTGGTTGGCTTTCCAAGTTATACTGCGTTTTTTATTTCAGCTAAAGAAAAGCCAAAAATTAACAAGCAATACTTTTTGGGGAAACGGATTGGCTTACTTGATTATCCTACAAGCCGATCTGGGCATATACTACCTAAACAAAAGTTTAAAGATTTAGGGATCAACCTTGAAAATTTAAAAATTACTTACGCCAGTTCACATAATGAGCTTAGGGAGTTATTAGCCAATGGACAGGTTGATTTAATAGCCTCTTTTTGGAAGGAAGCAGATCAGGCGCATTTTTCTAAAAATTATATAACTCCAATCAGCGATAATGTAATAGGCACACGTTGGTACTTTAAAATGCAGCATGAGAACACTGATTTGCTGTGCGCTATCCAATCTCAATTAATCCAATTATCTAAGCAGCAAGTGTCGACTTATTTTAATCATGTTGAACCATATTGGCATTGTTCAGCGGGTAAAGCTGAATTCTTAGGAGAGCAACGTGATGAATAATAAGCGCTTGTTTGGCGTGACACTGCTTATTTTTAGTGCGGCGCTATTGACGTTTAAACTCTCTAGTTATCTGCAGCAGGCGCAACATAACGATTTAATAATGGCTGATATTGAAAACCGAATTGCACTAGATTTACCTCGGTTAGACTTATCAAATCGTTTTTTGAAACACTCGGGTAATCATGATGCTATTGTTGGTTATCTACAACGTTTGAATATGCAATTGATACAACAGCCAATTCAAGTTAATACCATCAATGATGTCTCACTGGCATTAACAAATAATGGCCGCGAAAGTCGGATAGAGTATCTTGAAACAAGTGATCAAAAAGTTGCGATTACATTTTTAATTGAGACGCGTTGGTGGCATATAAGCGATATTTATACCTTTATGGTATTGTTATTATTGGCTTTTTTATTTTCTAAGTGGGCTGAACTTATTAACCGAACATCGCTGAAACACTTAGCATTAAAAGAACAAGTAGAGCAACTTCCACTGATTAATGTGCAAGTGAAACTAGTGATTGATTTGCAAGCCAAAGTTTTGGCTATTAATGATAACGCTGAGATAAAAGCTGGCTTAGCTAACAAACCACTGTGTTTTTACTTGGCTTTAATCGAGTTTTGCGTTGAGAATCCGGACGTGATACTTAATCAAAACAAAGATGTGCCGGATGAGTTAATTGAACTTGCTAATAAGTATTTTTACCGATTAACACAACTTGGCCATACTATTCGTAAACGGCCTAATTTTACTAATAGTCTAGAAAAAACCTTGAGTGAAATTAGGGCTGCATTGGATGAGGTACTTATTGAACACTCACAGCTGAAGGAGAAATATTACCCACCTAAGGCACATGGGGAAGGCTCTCGGTCACGGTTACATAGTTATGGTTTATCGAATATCAAAGCAGATGATATAGAGGTGATAGGCAAATAACCTTAACCTAGTTAGTAAGTTAGTTCAGAATAAAAACCTCACACTGCTAATACTTAAACTGTGTGAGGTAAGCTCTGATTATTTAGGAGCAAATTCAATGGCTTTGACTGGGCTATTTTCAATAAAGAAGCGTTTTAATGCTTGTGCATCTGTTTCGTCAGTGCTGACAAATCCTTTATGATTTATCAGTATCGGGTAGCCGTCACCGCCAGATGCATTGTAGCTATTAATGCTCATGCGATAGGTTTTGTTTTTATCCAGAACTTTGCCGTTGATCATCACTTTAGTCAGCGCATTATCGTTACGCTCGAAGCTTAATTTGTGGTATTGCAAATAAGCACCAGAATCCGGTGGGAAACTAGTTACAGTCTCAAGGTAATCCCAAAGCTCTTGGCCTTGCCAATCAACATACGCGATGCGATTTTTAAAAGGGTGTACTTTTAAAATATCTTTATAACTAACTGCACCTGCAGCAATACTATCACGTACGCCACCGCCACTGATGATACCAAAATCAGCGCCAACAACATTCATTTGTGCTTGCACAATAACGCGCGCTAAGTTGGTTTGTTGATAACGAACTTTATTGCGATCGCCCTCAAGCTTTGCATCAACATAACCAATTTCACCTTCAATTTGTTTTGCACCTTTGGCTTGGTAATCAGCTAAAAATGTTTTTAAGGCAGCGTCTGGTTTGATGTATTCGTTGGCAAGCTCAGGCTTAATTGAACCATCAGCTTGCGTTTTATCAACGTATAAGTTAACTGGCAATAGTTTATAATCTAATAAGGTTAATACGCCGTTTTCTTGTTTAAACTCGGCTTTGCCGACATATTTACCCCATTCATGAGCTTGCATTATCCACGTACCATTTTGTTGGTCTGGTTTACATGTCATACCGGGTTTAAAGTTATCGTCATTTTTATTTTCGCTTGCCATGCACACAGGTTCTTGTGAGTGACCGCCGATGATCATATCAAGGGTATGAGCTGGTAAAGAGCGGGCAAGGGTAACATCGCCAGGTGCATTTATACCATAATTCGCATCAACATAATGACCCATATGAGTTACTGCAATCGTGATATCCGGTTGATATTGTGCTTTGATTTTCTCGGCTAAAGCTTGGGTTACTGCAACGGGCTCTTGAAATTCAAGGCCGCCGATATACTGCGGGTTGCCTATTTTAGCGGTATCTGTGGTTGTCAAACCAATAACGGCGATTTTCAGCCCCTGTTTGTTAAAAATCTTATAAGATTCGAAGGCATTTTTACCGGTTTTTTTATCAATTATATTAGCCGAAAGAAGCGGGAAATTTGCCCACTGCTGCTGTTGTTTTAAAACACTCAGTGGATTATCAAATTCATGATTACCAATCGCCATCGCATCGTAACCAATTAATGACATTCCTTTAAAATCAGGCTCTGCAAATTGCAGGTCTGATTCTGGAATGCCTGTATTTATATCACCACCAGATAGAAGTAGCACTGCGTGACCTTGTTGCTGCGCATCAGCACGTAACTGGTCGATTAAGGTTTTACGTGCAGCCATACCGTATTCACCTTTTTCGTTATGCCAAAAACGGCCATGATTATCATTGGTATGTAAAATGGTGAGATAGTGAATATCTGCTGTGTCAGCTTGTTGAACGGAGGTTTGATGATTACTACATGCAGTAATGCTTAGTAATAGGAAAAATGAAAGTAATATGCGCATAATATGACCCGTGTTGTCAGTGTTGTGCTATTTATTAAGCGCATAGTTTAAACTAGTTTTATTGCAAAATAACGTAATTATTCTATTTTAATGTCATCTTGGAAATTTAACTTTCCAGTTGCCGCTAATTGACGTCGCTGTAACTCTTGTTCTGCTAATGCTGATTTTTCATGGTTATTACCCACCATCCAGTTTAAAAAGCTTGCCGGTAACTTAGTGTACGCCTCTCCTTGGTGTAAACCAAAATCACAGATGTGTTGCTCTTCATACGACATAGTTGTTAATCCTGTTGTGTGTGTTTTATTGTTATAAATAATACTAACAAAATAAACTCGGCTATTAAGACGATTTCGTTTTAAACAAAATTTATTTATAACGTGAGTGAATAACAACACATTGTAACCACATGTAATTTAAATGTAATCAATTCGGTTTGATTTGTTTAAAGGTACGTTTTGCTATCGTAATCTCCACAAGAGTTCTTTACTATTTGCATTAAATTCACATAACCACAACATTCTTCAGGATAAATATAATAATGAAAAAACTATTACTATGCGGTTTGTTAACCGCAACCTCATTTGCAAGCCATGCAACTGTAGTTGAAATGCAAACTTCACAAGGTGCTATTAAGGTTGATTTGTTTGATCAACAGACCCCCAAAACGGTCGAGAACTTTTTAAGTTATATACAAAGTGATGCGTACAATCAAACCGTGATCCACCGTTCAATCAAGGATTTTATTATTCAAGGTGGAGGCTTTACTTTTACCGATGATTTTAAAGCGATCACAACGTCACCAGCTGTTGTGAATGAGCCAGAATTATCGAATGTAAAAGGCACGATTGCCATGGCTAAATTAAGCAATAATGCGAATAGTGCCACAAGTCAATGGTTTTTTAATCTCAAAGATAATAGCGCAAACTTAGATAAGCAAAATGGCGGTTTTACCGTATTTGGTCAGATTACAGCAGATAGTTATGCTGTGCTTGATAAGATCTCTGCGTTAGTGCATTGCGGTGAAATACCGGTAGTTAATCTAACTAAAGACCAATGTGCAAGTGCAGATACCACGTTGACTATTGCTAATTTAGTGTCGATCAATAGTGTTCTGGTACTTGATGATGATCCAAATTCGTCAGTAAATTTATCTCCAAAAGAAAATACGCTAATTGACGATTCGACTCCAACTCAGCCTGATGATGGGGATAGCTCAAGTGGTAGTATGAGCTGGTTACTACCATTATTATTGCTTGGCTTTAAACGCCGCCGCGCAGCTTAAAGGTATATACTTGCTATCGGGTTATGTGTCCCGATAGCAAACGTAACGCTTTAGAGTGCAAATACCCGCATTACTAATAACACCCACATAGTTAAAACCAGTAAACAGCCAAGCAAAAAGCTATAATAGCGAGGTTTTACGCTATTGCTGCCTAAATGAATAATACTGTGAATGACGCGCGAAATCACAAAACCCCAGGCTAAAGTAATAAATACATAACCCGCTGCATTGAGCTGTAAAGCAGCTAAACAGGCTACAAAAAATAGCACTGGTATTTCAAACTGATTAATAAAGTTTCTACCGGCAATATATACATCATCACCCGCATTATTTAATTGCATAGTGGCAAAATCTTGCATAGTAATCGTTTTGTTACGCGCCGCACTAAAACGGCGGCGGCCCATGACTACCATTACCGTAAAAGTGAGTAGTACCTGAGAAAACATCGCGAGTAATACATATTTTTCCATTAAGAGTCTCATTTGATAAATAACGTAACTTTAAGCCTAGCAGTTTGTCTTTATAATTCACAATGTGTTACAAAGTATTTAGAAAAATGATTGCAAGCTTTTTGAATTTTACCGATCATTCAAACAACAAATAAGTATGGATCACATTCTCAATATGAAAAAAATAATTACTTTAAGCGCTATTGCTTTAGCAGTATTAAGTGGCTGCGGGACTACCACCACAGCGGTACAGCAGCAAACGTCATTACTTTCAGATACGCTGGTAATAAGTCCCAACGATACTCGTCAATATAAAACCCTTAAACTTGCGAATGAGATTGAAGTAATTTTAGTGTCGGATCCAACTGCTGAAAAATCAGCAGCTTCATTGAGTGTGGGTGTTGGTTTATTACATGATCCAATTAGCCAGCAGGGAATGGCGCATTATTTAGAGCACATGCTATTTTTAGGCACAGATCGTTACCCAGATACCAAGGGTTACTCTGATTTTATGACTAAAAACGGCGGCGCCCACAATGCTTATACATGGTTAGATATTACTAATTACATGTTTGAAGTAAATAACGATGCTTACGATGAAGCATTGGATCGTTTTGCTGACTTTTTTAAATCCCCTAAGCTTTACCCAGAATACACCGATAAAGAAAAAAACGCAGTAAACGCCGAATGGTCAATGCGTCGCGAGATGGATTTTTTTGGTCAGTTTAAGCTTGCCCGACAAATGATGGGCGATCATCCAGCTAATCGTTTTTTAATCGGTAATCTTGAAACATTAGGTGATAAAGACGGTAGCTCTTTACATAAAGAAACCGTTGATTTTTATAATAAATACTACTCTTCTAACATTATGAAAGTAGCAATGATTTCCAATCTACCACTTGCGGAAATGGAAGCGAAAGCACAAAAATACTTCGCTGATATTGAAGATAAAAAGATCGACAAACCAACTGTTACCACAAAGCTAGATTTTGATAACGTAGGTGGAAAACGCGTTCACTACGCGCCAAATGAAGACGTAAAAGAGTTACAACTTGATTTTACTATTACCGATAACAGCAATGAATTTGCCGTTAAACCTAACCGTTTTGTAGCATACTTATTAAGCAATGAAATGCAAGGTAGCCCGGCGCAAATTTTGCGTGATAAAGGCTGGGTTTCACAACTTTCAGCCGGGGCAGCGCCAACCCAATATGGTAATTACGGTGCGCTGACGGTTAATGTGCAATTAACAGACGAAGGCATGAAAAACCGTGAAACGATCGTTGCAACAATAATGCAATATATTGATTTGATCAAAAAAGAAGGTGTAGATAGTAAATACTTTAATGAAATTCGCACTTCACTTAATAATGAATTTCAATTTTTAGAAAAAGGCGATGAATTTGGCTATGTCAGTAATTTAACTGGTAGCATGCAAGATTATCCACTAAACCACGTTATTAATGCGCCTTTCTATTATGCTAAGTTTGATGCAGCTGCGATCAACAACGTACTTGCGCAACTCAATGCTGATACTCTGCGTATTTGGTATACCTCACAGCAAGAAGAAACCGATTCGCAATTGCATTTTTACGATGGTAAATACCGCATTGAAGATATCAGTGATGCTGAAATTGCCAGCTGGAGTAAGCCTAGTCAGTTTGCCTTAGCATTACCCACGGTAAACCGTTTATTACCAGAGAGTTTTGCGATTAAAACAGCACAATTTGCAGAGCAAAAACACCCTAAGCTGGTATATGATAAAAATGGCGTAAAAGTATGGCGTCAAGCGAGTCAAAACTTTGCCGAGCAACCGAAAGGTTTGGTCGAAGTTTACTTAAATACCCCAGATGCTTTGACGGATATCAAAGCTAAAGTACTTTATTCAGTATGGTCTGACTTATTTAACTTACAACAAAGCAAGCTAAGTACCGAAGCTGCCGTGGCAGGTATGAGTGTTGGCCTTGAAGCAAGTAACGGACTTATCCTTTCAATGAGTGGTTTTACCGATAAACAAAATGTTTTACTCGCGCAAGCACTGACAAATATTGATGTGCAAGTAACTGAGCAAGGTTTTGCTCAAGCGCTTGATCGTTACCAACGTGATTTATTAAACGCCCAAAAACAATTCCCATATTATCAAGCGTTTGGTGAGTATTCTAAATTAATACGAACTGGCAGCTTTGACACCGATGCACTGATCAATACGGCAAAAGCATTAACCATTGCAGATTTTGAGCAGCTTAAACAGCATACCTTCGCTAATAACGAAATGCGGGTGTTTACTTATGGTAACTATAACCAAACAGATGTTGAAGCGATAGCTAAAGAGTTAACGGCAGTTTTACCAGCGGCGCATATAAGCACTGAATTTGCGCGCAGTAAAGCGTGGTTACCGCAACCAGGCGAAACGATTGTATTGCAAAAAGATATTGATGTGGCTGATGTAGCTATCATTGATATGACTGTACACCCGATTGCAGGCTATAAGCAAAAAGCGCAAGCGCAAGTCTTACAAGGTCACTTTAGCACCGTCGCGTTTGACAAGTTACGTACTGAAGAGCAATTAGCGTATGCGGTTGGTGGTTTAGCAAGGCCGATTGAAGATTACTCAGCGATTGGCTTGTTTATTCAAACCCCAGTAAAAGATGTAAAAACCATGCAAGCGCGTTTTGAAGAGTTCAAAATGCAATATGCAGTAGAGCTTGATAACATGAGCGAAGAAACCTTCGAGCAGCTTAAAAATGCCGTATTAGTGTCGCTTAAACAGCAGCCTAAAAATCTTAGCGATGAAATGGGCCCACTGATTGGCGATTGGTATCGTGAAAACTTTGATTTTGATTCAAAGGATAAGTTAATCGCTGAAGTTGAAAAAGTCACGCTTGCTGATATCAAAGACTACTACCAGCAAACTATGTTAAACCCACAAGCTGCGCGTTTAAACGTACAGCTTCGTGGTAGCAAATTTGCCGACAAACCGTTTGCAGATTTACCAAAACAAACATTGGTAACAGACTTACAAGCGCACTTTAATGGCATTAAATTGCAAAAGTAATTTAGCACATTGAAGCGTTGAAAAAGATTAAAGCCCAAGCGATTTGCTTGGGCTTTTTTATGAATCATTATCTTTTAAATAATTTACAAAATGTATGTACAGTGTAACTATATAAAAAAGGAACAGCTCAAACCGCTAGGATTTTGATGAATAAGATAGTGTGCATATTGCTACTGCTAAGCCCTTTTTATAGCTTAGCCAACTCATTTGCTGATGATTTTGTAAACGCTGCAAATGATAGAACAACACAAAGCGTGCGCTATGACGGCGCTTATCACCGTATTGCCTATCCAAATGGCGATGTACCTGCCAATATTGGCGTATGCACAGATGTGATTATTCGCAGCTACCGAGCACTGGGTATCGATTTACAAAAGTTAGTTCATGAAGATATGCGCGATAATTTTTCAGTCTACCCATCAACAAGAATATGGGGGCTTACTAAACCCGATAGTAATATTGATCATCGTCGCGTGCCTAATTTACAGGCTTTTTTTAAACGCCACGGTACAGTACTGCCCATAACTAATAATGCTCAGACCTATAAAGCAGGCGATATTGTCACGTGGATGCTGCCGGGCAATTTGCCGCATATCGGTATCGTGGTAGATACATACACTGCAGATAACAAAACCCCATTAATAGTGCATAACATAGGCGCAGGGCCGCAACTTGAGGATGTACTGTTTCGTTATAAGATCACCGGCCATTATCGGTATGAGCCAGCCGTTAATTGATTGCGGGTATCTGGAAACATTCAGAAAAGCCGGCATGGTTAGCTAAAAAGCCGAAGTGGCAGGGCAAAATTTACTCAGCACAGATAAACAAAGTAAAAATACTTGAGTTAACGAAATAGCCTAATTTTACGACTCTTTAAGGAGCGTTAAATGAATCAGAGTGTTAAACAAAAATTTACGACGTACCCTGAAAATATCGCGGTTGTATTACATGAGATCAGAAGTCTGATTTTGCAGGTAGCTGTGCAGGATGGCATCACTGAACTTGAAGAAACACTCAAGTGGGGAGAGCCGAGTTATATTTCAAAAATAGGCACTACCATTCGTTTTGATCACAAACCAAAATCAGCTGAGCAATTTTGTATTTACTTTAACTGTAAAACTAAACTTATTGAAACCTTCAAAGAGCTTTATGGTGATACGTTTAGCTATGAAGGTAACCGTGCTTTGGTGTTTAAGCTTAATCAAACCGTGCCAGTTAAAGAGTTAGCCCATTGTATATCGTTGGCTTTGCGCTATAAAAAAATAAAGCACCTGCCATTGCTAGGTGCTTAAATTTAAGAAGTTATTGTCCGACAGAAAGAGTAACAGCGCGATATAAAATCCCGCCTACGCAAATCTCGCGCTGACAATAGTTATTTGGCTCTTGCAGCGCGAGCCCCATGCAGTTTTTTATAGCTGTCGATCAAACGCTGATGACGATCTAACCCTTCAAGTTGCATATTGGTTGGAGTTAAACCGTAGAACATCACATCACCATTGATAGAGCCGACTACTGCATCCATTACTTCTTGGCCAAACATGCGGGTGAAGCTGTGAATGTAGTCTTCAATTTCTAAGTCATCATTTAGCGCAACTTCTAAAGTCGCGTGCATTGCTTGATAGAACAACCCGCGTTCAACGGTGTTATCGTTAAATTGCAAGAAGGTTTCAACCAGTTCCATCGTCGCTTCTAAGTCACCCAGTGCTAAGTAAATTAACAGCTTAAGTTCAAGTATCGTTAACTGACCCCAAACGGTATTTTCGTCAAACTCAACACCAATTAGGGTAATAATGTCGATGTAGTTATCAAGCTGGCTGTCTTCTAGGCGCTCAACTAAATCGGCAAGCTGATCTTCATCTAAGCTGTGCAGATTTAAAATGTCTTCACGGTACTTAAGGGCTTTGTTGGTGTTATCCCAAATTAAGTCTTCTACTGGGTAAACTTCAGAGTAATCAGGCACTAAAATACGACACGCTGTGCCTAGGTCTGAAAACTCAGCAATGTAAGCTTCTTTACCTAAGTCTTTTAAAATACCGAACAAGCTTGCGGTTTCTTCTTCGTTAGTGCCGGAGAAATCCCATTCAACAAAGTCATAATCGTGCTTCGCACTGAAAAAGCGCCATGAAATTTTACCTGTTGAGTCAATAAAGTGCTCAACAAAGTTTTCAGGCTCTGATACGGCCATGCTGTTAAAGGTGGGTTTTGGTACGTCATTTAAGCCTTCAAAGCTGCGACCTTGTAATAGCTCAGTTAAGCTGCGCTCAAGGGCGACTTCAAAGCTTGGGTGTGCACCAAATGAAGCAAATACGCCACCGGTTTTTGGGTTCATTAAGGTAACGCACATCACTGGAAACTGTCCGCCAAGGGAGGCATCTTTTACCACAACTGGAAAGCCTTGCTCTTCTAAGCCTTTAATACCAGCAACAATACCTGGATATTTAGCAAGTACTTCTTCCGGTAAATCAGGCAGTACAATTTCTTGTTCGATAATTTGGCGTTTAACCGCGCGCTCAAAAATCTCAGATAAACATTGTACTTTGGCTTCTGCAAAGTTATTACCGGCACTCATACCGTTACTTAAAAATAAGTTTTCAATTAAGTTTGATGGAAAGTATACGGTTTCGCCGTCAGATTGACGCACATACGGGATAGAGCAAATACCGCGCTCAATATTACCTGAGTTTGTGTCGATAAGGTGCGAGCCGCACAGTTCATCTTCAGGGTTGTAAATGCTCAAGGTATAGTCGTCTAAAATACCTTCTGGTAGTGAGTCATCATCAGTGAGCTGAAACCATTTTTCGTTCGGGTAATGAACAAATTCGCTGTTGGCAATTTCTTCACCAAGGAACTGGTCATTGTAAAAAAAGTTACAGTTTAAACGTTCAATAAACTCGCCAAGGGCTGAACATAATGCGCTTTCTTTGCTGGCGCCTTTACCATTGGTAAAACACATCGGTGATGCAGCATCACGAATATGCAATGACCAGACGTTTGGTACAATATTACGCCATGATGAAATTTCAATCTTCATGCCTAAGTCAGCCAAAATCGCAGTCATATCAGCAATGGTTTGCTCAAGCGGTAAATCTTTACCTAAAATAAAGGTGTTTTCGCTGCCTGCTGATTTTGCCATTAACATGGCTTGCGCGTCGTTATCTAAGCTCTCTACGGCATCAATTTTAAATTCAGGTATGGTTTGAATAACACGCTTTACGGTACAACGATCAATAGAGCGTAAAATGCCGGTGCGGTCTTTTTCAGAAATACTTTCAGGGAGTTCAACCTGGATTTGGAAGATTTGGTTATAACGATCTTCAGGATCAACAATGTTGTTTTGCGCAACACGAATACCGTCAGTCGAGATATCACGGGCATTACAATACACTTTAATAAAGTACGCAGCACATAAAGCCGAAGATGCTAAAAAGTAGTCAAATGGACTTGGCGCAGAGCCATCGCCTTTGTAACGGATTGGTTGATCCGCAATGACTGAGAAATCGTCAAACTTAGCTTCTAATCTAAGATTATCGAGAAAATTAACTTTAATTTCCATTGAGTTGGTCCACCTTCATGCGCACTAATAAGTAAGGCTTGCAGGTGTTTGCGCCAGACTTAGTCAGTGTATTTTCATTTAGCTGCAATTATCCGCTTTTTAGGGGAGCAGATACAAGTAATAGTCGTGGTTAATTGGAAAAAGAGTAATGCTCGCGAGGGTAAAGTTAGCAAGGTTAAAGGCCAAAGTTGTTAGTGTGTTTGAATTTACTCAAGAGAGTACTTTACATTAGACTGATACAGAATTAGACAAATTGCATGGTGCGCATGAGATGCAAGAACCCCAGCGGCCATCTCGTTCAGCTATCAGTGAATAGCGCTATGTCACCTTGCTAGTTTTGACACTTGGTATTATAATTAACGACAATTGTCGCTGGAGGTGTCTATGGAAACTTTAAAGTTTGATTTTATAAAAGTAGTGAGTGGTGGGTTAATCACTAATAACTCTAATGCATTAGAAGAAATTACTGTTGCTACTACAGGCTTGAAAGCTTCGTCTATTTTCCTTCTTAGTAAATCGCTTGGATGGGAACAAAAACTAATAGCTAAGACTATTGGTACTACTACGCGGACATTGGAGCGACATGTAAAAGAGCGCAAACGTTTAGGTATTAACTTAAGTCAAAATGCATTGGAAGTTGCACGTTTGTCGTCTATAGGTATTTCATACTTTGGTGATGTAAAACGTTGGAATGAGTGGTTGAACACCGCTCATACGCAGTTCGATGGCAATGCGCCAAAAGAATTTTTGCATACCATTCGCGGCCGTGAGTTAATTAAGCGAATTATTTATGGGCTAGAGTATGGATTCACTGCTTGATGATTTGTTATAGAATTGCCCCAACTGAACATAACAATTCAAATAACGCGCTATCAGGCCTAGGTGGGCTTTATGCAGAAGGTAGATGGCACATGGCTGGTAAACCTGTTGTTTACACAGCAAGTAGCCGTTCACTTGCAATGCTTGAGAGGTTAGTGAACGACTCTACGGATATACTTAACAAGCAGCTATCAGTCACATCTATATTGATACCTGATAAACTGAAAATTAAACGCTTGGTTGTATCTGATCTACCAAGTGACTGGGATGATCACCCTTATATATTAAAAACCCAAATAGTGGGTAGCGACTGGTTAACGAGTATGGGAGAAGCTGTACTGCAAGTTCCTTCATCTGTTTGTTCAGATGAGTATAATTTTATAATAAATCCCGCACATACTGATGCGCATGAAATAAAATGCGTTGAATGCCAACCATTTAGTTACCCTAAAAGATTAGCTTTAAAGCTTTAGTGATTTAGTAAGTGGCTGATTCGACCACTTACTATCAGCTTGAAAATATATTTTCAACCACTTAGGCATGTTTTTAGAGCCTATTTTCATTGCTTCCAATAAGTGCTATTTATACAAAACAGTTCAGACTGTAAGCAAGAATCGCTATTCACTAATTGTACTGGGTTTAATTTCTTAAACTTTGTGTCTGCCACAATTTAACAGAGCGTAGCGAAAACCTCGGGTGCTTGATTGCAGACCGGGAGGGGAGTGTTCAAAAATCAGTTAGTCGAATTAGATAATAAAGAAAAGCACAGTGCTTAGTTAGGACTCCTTTAAACGGGGGGGCGCTTGCGGGCGATTCTTTAATCTATTGATTTGATAGATAGAATAACTTAACCTATCTCATCTTAAATTTATTTAATAATCTAGGCGACAATAAGCACTCATGAAACAATTCTTTGTTAAAACACTGTCGGTCATTTGTAGTCTTTTATTTCTAATTATTAGTATTCTATTGATTTTCGGAATACTCACTCGTAGCGACGAGAGCTTAAATCTTTTTTTGTATATCCCATTCATATTTGCTCCGTACCTGTATGTTGTAGTTCGAGCATGGGAAGATATTATTTTAAAAAATCAGCATTTGATCATACGATTCATCATTCTCTGCTCGGTATTACTATTGATATTTCCTAGTGTGTTTGGTTACTTCTTATCAACAAGAGTTTATAAAATAACCTCTATTTTCTATTATACTAGTTCTACCTCTACTGCTGAAGTAGCGGTGTGTGAGCTTATAGGTTTGTTATTACTTCATTCGTTATTAACTTATTATACGAAAAAGCGAATAATACCAAATATATAAATTTAGTGAACAATTTGTTAGCGTGTATAAATTTTCAATAACAAGGTGCGTGATTGACTATGACATAGGGCCCGTAGTGGAATATTACAGGAGTAATTATTGAGTAATAGTTGGCTTATTATTTTGATTGAAAGCAACGTAGCTATTAGATAGTTAGGTCGCCTTAAAATGAACTTTCATTTAATGCAGTTGGCGCAAAGCCTACGTTAACAGACACTTTACTAAACGTTGTGTCATCGACGACATAATAGGTAGAAAGTAGAAGGCAAAGATAAGTAAAGAGATAAGTAACTTTCAGATTTTATCTCTGCTTATTTATCTAGGAGTATGCCAAGCCAATAAAGACATTGTTAAAGCCGCCCCCTAATCCCATATCACTCTAATTAATGGTATTCTTAACTTTATTTTTCTATTTTTTTCTTTTTTCACAATAGAAAGTGCCGAGATTAATCACCAAAGGAATTACCAAACCGACCAAAAAAGCAATTAACAATATGATTGACAAGTTGGTGTAATAGATAATGGAAGGCCACCCTCTTTGGCTTTTTTTATAAGTTAGAGGCCAACCATGGTTGATAACTATTTTGGTAGTGAGAGTTTCAAGGCTGTACCCCGTTTTTATGCTTGATTTTTCTTCATGTGAAAGCATTATGGATGCTACTATTATAAAAATAAATAAGAGCTGGATAAACAAGCTTTTGGATGGATAAATAGTCTTGAGCATAATGATTATGGCTTTTTTAGATGGCTAAGGATATATGCGTTCAGTATAAAGAGGGCGTTCCTATTTTACAACTCATGCATACCAGCGTGAAAAACGCTTAGAAAGTACAATCACAGGCAAACAATCTAAAAGATCTTACGTTTTGCAGGCATTTCACGCCAAAATAGTTGTTAGCTTAAAAATCCGGCCACTTAGTAAAAAGTTAAATAGTATCAGTCAGTTATTTTTTTTTTCGAATAATTTGACTTTAATAGGGATAATGACCCATTTAATAGCTGAAATTAAAGTACCAAGTACCAAGTACCAAGTAGCAATAGAAATGTTTTGAGCCTAAAAAGTAAATTTAGTTGTACAGTTTTGTTTGCTCAATTAAAGTGGCTGTATAGTTAAATGGGTTTGTTTTTAACCTTCACCTCGCTAACTTTTTCCTGCACCTAATTCTCCTAAGCTATCACAGCTGCATTAAAAGCTAGTAATTAACTACACTAAAAGCTAATTTTCAACTTCAGCAAAAACTAGCTGTGTTAACATGAATCAAGTGTCAGTAAAGCTTACACATTCTCTAGAGCGATTAAAGCTATTGCAAGATAGTGGCATTATTGCTGTGCAATCGAAAATGCTTGAGCGCACCGATAGAGAGCGCTTGACTAAGCATGGCTTCATTAAAGAGGTAATGCGAGGTTGGTATATTCCTTCAAGCCCAGATGAACAGCAAGGCGATGTAACGCTTGCTATACGTCCTTTTGTGTGGCATATATGGAAGCTTTAGAAATGGCAAGTGTAGAGCAAAATATTACTCCTTTTACAAAATTTCTAGCTTCGTTATTATATCCGATTCTTTCCTTGATAAAAAATTAGCGCGGGTATTTATTTCCCGCGCTGAAAAGCTAGACCATTTTTAACCTTTGTCGTTATGCTATCACTAAAAACCCGACAAATGCACAGGCTGCTGCGATGAGTGTATAGGGCAATTGAGTAATTGCGTGACTCATTAAGTTACAGCCTGAACCTTGTGCTGCAAGGACAGTTGAATCTGAGTAAAAACATGCTTGGCTACCAAATGATGAGGCAGATAACAGCGCACCAATCACCAGCGGTATATTTGCATCAACCGCGACTGCCAGAGGCATCACAATAGGAATTGTTACCGCAAAAATACCCCAGCTTGAGCCTGTAGCAAACGCCAAAATTGCCATTGCTAAAAACACCACTGCAGGTAAATAGCCTGCGGTCATGAATGGGCTTAAGGAATCAATTACAAACTGTGGTAATAGTAGTTGGTCGCACACATCTTTAAAAATAAATGCGGCGATCACAGTTCCTATTGCTGGCAACATGCTTTTAAAACCATCGAGCATTTTTTCAATCATTTCGGCAAATGGCATTAGCTTTTGCAGCATATAAAATGGCAGCGTCACGGCGAATGTCGCTAATAACCCTTTGTACACGTCGATGTCAAAATACACAGTGAACGCAACGAGCAATAAAATAGGTAGTAAAAAGTTGTACAGTTTGCCGTGGCTGTCTGCGCTTTCAAAGCTTTCTTCAACGGCTTTTACTGCGTATTCATCGGCAGTTTGCACTTCGTTGTACTGTGCAGGATCTACTTGCGGTTGTTCTTGCATCGCCTGTAATTGGGCTTTTTTCATCGGCCCAAATAAAGGGATAACACCAAGTACCACTAATGGCACAAGTAACACGGCAAACCATGCATACAGCATATAGGGTATTGCTTGAATATACACAGCAATACCTTGGCCTTCGACGGCTATGTTGTTATCAACCAACAAGCCGCCAAAAAACACCGCCCAGGTAGACAGCGGCACTAATACACAGATTGGCGCTGCGGTAGAGTCGACCACGTAGGCAAGCATTTCACGGCTGATTTTAAATTTATCAGTAATGCGTTTCATGGTTTCACCCACGGTAAGCGCATTGAGGTAGTCATCAATAAAAATAACGATACCAAGCAAAAAGGTCATGAGTAAAGATGAGCGTGGGCCTTTACAAAAACGCAGCGCAAAACTACCAAATGCTGCTGCACCACCGGTACGCACTAGTAATGCGATTAACGCACCAAAGCCACCACACACTAGAATAAGCCAGCCGATTGTTTCATCTACCATTACTTTTAACGATGCCGCAGCAAAGTTGCTAAGCATTTCAACAGGATTTAGCATAGCAAGGCCAACAAGGGCACCGATCAGCAAAGATAAAATAGGACGACGTAGCACGATCGCCAAAACCACCACTACAACTGGCGGCACAAGACTTAACGCAGAAGGTTCGAGCATTTAAGTATTCACAAAATAAAAAGCATTTGAGTAATTGGCTCAAACTGCTTAACAAAAACAAAGAATGTTAGCCCAACGGCTGATATTCCAAGTCACTGCTTTTGCACGCAGAAGTCACTGTTAGGTTTCGCGGTGGGTTTAGCACAATTGCGACACAGTAAAATGCGTTGGCTTGGCGCCAGACGGTGCAGGGGATGCATGCCGCTATTGTTATGCCGATAAAAACATCAGCGGGAAAATAATCTGCAATTGCGTTCGAGTCAATAAAAACTTTTAATTTAGTTAAAAATTCTTAATAGATGAATATTAATGCTTGCATTGTTTAGGTGAAACACCAAATTTTTGCTTAAACAAACGGCTAAAGTGACTGGGGTTGGTAAAGCCAAGATCGTAGCAAACTTGACTTATTTGTTGTCCTGATTGTAGAAGTTGGCGAGATCTCTTTAATCTTAGCTGTTGTTGCCACATGGCCGGAGTTTGCCCAAAGGCGAGTTTGAATTGCTGGTAAAATTTACTACGGCTCATGCAGGCTATTTTACATAAAGTATCGATATCTAAAGTTTGATTAAGATGTTCTTTAATAAAATGTAGGGCATCGGTTAATGGGCATGCAATAGTTTGTTGGCAATTGGCGAGCATTAAATCGCGGCTTTGTTGTTGTAATAATCGAGTGATTAACTCATTTACTGATAGATCAATTAAATAATGACGATCTTGCTCGTTTTCGCTAAATAACCCAATCATCCGTTCAAGTAATTGTTGGGTTTGTTGATTGTGTTGGGTATGCACCAGCTTTGGAATGTAATGAAAAAAATCATCGCTGCTTATTTGCTGCTGCATATTTAGCGCGTCAGCTACTTGGCTGATTTTATCGCGGCTAATTTCGATAGCCAAACAGGTGGTAGGTTGCTGCATTGATGCTTCTGGGAAGTCGATTAAAACCCCTTGTTCGGGTGCTAATACAAATGATTGCTGGGGTAAAAATTCTTCATGGTAGTTACTGTCAGCAACGTGCATCACTTTTTTACCGCTGATCATGCCGCAAAACAGCAGTTCGCTGGAATGCAGTGCTACTTTTTGTGCGTCTTGGTAGGTGTCGTAAATGCTCAGCTCGGCGTTGTCTGAGGCAAAAGTAATTTTATTTTCGATCAGTACATCAACCGCTTGGCGCTTTTTAGTCAGTTTTTCAGTCAATAACGTGGTATTCATTTTATTTCCTTTAAACACGACCAACAGAGTTTGGACGCACAGACATGTTTTTTGGACAGCTAATCAAGTTTTTATGCTTCTTATAAGCTAATGTCAACAGGTGACGGATAAATAAACAACAATCTCCCGTCAAACTTAGTCAATTTGATTAAATTTAAAAAGCAACATTTTGAATAAAGGACACACACAATGATCTATGCAAATCCTGGCAGCGACGGCGCACTTATTAACTTTAAATCCCAGTACGGTAATTACATTGGCGGACAGTGGGTCGAGCCTGTAAATGGTCAGTACTTTGATAATATTAGCCCCGTTAATGGTAAAGTATTTTGTAAAGTACCACGCTCTGATAAAGCGGATATTGAACTTGCCCTTGATAAAGCCCACGCTGCAAAAGCTGCTTGGGGTACAACTTCAGTAACGGCTCGTAGTAATATATTATTAAAAATAGCTGATCGGATAGAGCAAAACCTTGAGCTTCTTGCAGTTGCTGAAACGTGGGATAACGGTAAAGCCATTCGCGAAACATTGGCGGCAGATATCCCACTGGCGGCAGATCATTTTCGTTATTTTGCCGGTTGTATTCGCGCCCAAGAGGGCAGTATTGGCGAGATAGACGAAACCACAGTCGCGTATCATTTTCATGAGCCACTGGGCGTTGTTGGACAAATCATTCCGTGGAACTTCCCAATTCTAATGGCCGCATGGAAACTCGCACCAGCGCTTGCCGCAGGTAACTGTGTGATACTCAAACCGGCTGAACAAACACCAGTATCTATTTTAGTGTTGATGGAAATTATTGGTGATTTATTGCCTGCAGGCGTGCTTAATGTAGTAAATGGCTACGGTAAAGAAGCGGGCGAAGCGCTGGCAACCAGCACGCGTATAGCTAAAATTGCTTTTACCGGCTCAACTCCTGTTGGCTCACACATTTTAAAATGTGCCGCTGATAACATTATTCCATCAACGGTTGAGCTCGGTGGTAAATCACCGAATATTTTCTTTAACGATGTAATGGAAAAAGACGATTCCTTCCTAAGTAAAGCCATTGAAGGCGCAGTACTTGCGTACTTTAACCAAGGTGAAGTGTGTACTTGCCCATCGCGACTATTTATTCAAGAAGATATTTACGAGCAGTTTATTGAGCGTATTTTAGAGCGCACATTAAAAATTAAACGCGGTAACCCGCTTGATAGTGAAACCATGGTAGGCGCACAAGCGTCTAAAGCACAGTTTGATAAGATTCTCAGCTATATTGAAATTGGCAAAAAAGAAGGCGCACAAGTACTTACTGGCGGCAATGTAGAGCAACTAACAGATGAGCTAAATGGCGGTTATTACATTCAGCCAACGCTGTTAAAAGGCACTAACGATATGCGGGTATTCCAAGAAGAAATTTTTGGCCCGGTGATTTCAATGTCGACCTTTAAAGACGAAGCCGAAGCACTCGAACTGGCTAATAGCTCTGAATTTGGTCTAGGCGCAGGGGTATGGAGCCGCAACATGAACCGTGCTTATCACTTTGGCCGCAAAATAGAAGCAGGCCGTGTATGGACCAACTGTTACCATATGTATCCTGCACACGCTGCGTTTGGTGGTTATAAAAAATCAGGCATCGGCCGCGAAACCCACAAGCTTGCGCTTGACCATTACCAACAAACTAAAAATTTATTAGTAAGCTACAGCGAAGATCCGCTCGGCTTCTTTTAAATAAAGCGGTTAAGCTTAAACAAATAATTTTTATGAGTAATGAAAGCGCTGTATTGTTGCAGCGCTTTTTTACTTTTCTAAAGCACTGCGCTTTATATCCTCAAACACCTGTAATAACTTCCAAAATGCCAATTAAAACAACACCAAGTCCTCTTTTTATATTTTTCGTGAAATAGAAGTAACCGATTGAATCAAAATAGGAATTCGACTGTGGTTAGTACATCAATAAAAAATAAATTAAAAACGAATTATTCTTCAGGCTCGTTAGATTTTTATAGAGGCTGGAGTGCAATCTAAGCTGCTAAAAATTAAATCCCAATTCCTTGAAGTCATTTAGATATTTTGAGCTCTTATATGCGCAAAAATATTGAGTTTGCAAAAAGCGAGGCGGAGCAAAAGGATCCCTTTGTGATGTCGTATTTTATGAAAAAGATGATGAATTTGAATATATTTATGCAAATATCTTTTAATGTCCTAAATTTTGTGAGGCTAGATATGCACTATCTTAGGCAAAGATATTTATGCCTGTTGCTTTTTCGTTTTACCCAACACCCTTAAATTTAATGAGTTTAATATAGCAATAAATTAAGTTGTTTGTTAAAACACTTTGAGTGTAAGTATGTTATCGGCAGTACTATGAGTGAGTATAGTATGCTGATTGCTCCTGCAAAGAAATTCAACAAAGAGCCTGCACAAAGAAATGCAGCTTGATACTATATGTCTAATGATAATGGGTATAGCAAGTAATATGTGAGGTTATAGCAATGAATCAATTAACTGAAAAAACGATAGCATGTCCTTATTGTGGTGAGAATATTGACGTGCTGCTCGATCCGGCAGATGTTGATCAACAATATATTGAGGACTGCCAAGTCTGTTGTAAGCCTATTAATTTTTTAGTTTTTGAAAATATAGATGAAGAGCTTTCAGTGACGGTTTTTAGTGATGACGAAGCTTATTGACTATCTTTATAGGCACTTACACTCAGCAAGGTTTGGGCAGTATGTTTAGCTGCAAAGCAATGCAGTAATATATAAAAGAGTATGATTAACCAACATAAAAAGCGCTGCAATTAATTGCAGCGCTATGGTTGCATTACTTAATGGTTATTAACGGTCTAAGTTCATTACTTTAGTCCATGCCGCAACAAAGTCTTCTACAAACTTTTGCTTTGATGTATCAAAGGCATATACTTCTGCAACTGCACGCAGCTCTGAATTTGAACCAAAGATAAGGTCAACTGAAGTGGCTGTGTACTTTTGCTCACCTGATTGACGATCAAAGCCTTGATAAATCCCCGCATCTGATGACTTTTTCCAAACCGTAGACATATCCAATAAATTAACAAAGAAATCGTTATTTAGAGTGCCTGGCTTGTCAGTAAATACGCCGTAGTCAGTGCCTTTATAGTTCGCATCAAGCGAACGTAATCCGCCTACTAATACCGTCATTTCAGGCACTGTTAGATCAAGTTGATCTGCTTTATCTATTAGCATTTCAGTTGGCGATTTGTAGCTTTGTTCAGCATCAAAGTAGTTTCTAAAGCCATCGGCAGGCAGCTCTAATAAACTAAATGCATTAACGTCAGTTTGAGCTTGCGTAGCATCGCCACGGCCAGCATTAAACGGTACGTCTACTGTGTAGCCTGCATCTTTCGCTGCTTTTTCAATCGCTGCATTACCAGCTAACACAATCAGGTCGGCCAGTGACACTTGGCTTTTGCTAAAGAAACTATCATTAAAGTCGGTTTGAATCGCTTTTAAGGTTTTGATTACTTTTGCTGTTTCAGCTGGATTATTCACAGCCCAGTCTTTTTGTGGTGCAAGTGCAAGGCGTGCACCATTAGCACCACCGCGCATATCGGAATGACGGTAGCTTGCTGCAGATGCCCATGCAACACGTACTAGCTCTGATACGCTAAGACCTGAATCTAAAATACTGGCTTTAAGCTCTTTTACTGCGCCAGCATCAATGTTTGATTGAGTCTCTGCTGAAATAGGATCTTGCCAAATTAAGTCTCCTTTAGGAACTTCTTTACCTAAGAAGTTACGTGGTGGCCCCATATCTCGGTGAGTCAATTTGTACCATGCTTTAGCAAATGCCAGTTGATACTCTTTAGGGTCGTTTAAAAAGCGTTCAGCAATTTTGCGGTATTCAGGATCGAATTTAAGTGCTAAATCTGCAGTCGTCATGACTGGTGAATTAAACTTACCTTTCACATGAGCATCAGGTACGGTTTTGTGCATAGATTCGTCGGTTGGGATCCATTGGATCGCACCCGCTGGGCTGCGAGTTTGTTTCCACTCAAAGTTAAGTAGATTGCTAAGGTACAGTGATGACCAGCGAGTAGGAGCTTGTGTCCATGCGCCTTCTAAACCACTTGATACGGTATCTTCAGAGTGGCCTTTACCACATTTGTTTTTCCAGCCTAACCCTTGTTCTTCAATGCCTGCTGCTGCGGGCTCTGCACCCACACAATCTTTCGGTTTGTGCGCACCATGCATTTTACCAAAGGTGTGGCCACCTGCGATAAGTGCAAGAGTTTCCTCGTCGTTCATGGCCATGCGAGAAAACGCCACACGAATATTTTTAGCTGAACCGATTGGATCAGGAACCCCTTTAGGGCCTTCAGGATTTACGTAAATTAAACCCATGTGAGTTGCACCCAATGGGCGTTCTAATTTGCCGCTGGCATCTTCACGGTCGCTGGCAAGCATTTCTACTTCAGGGCCCCAGTAAACCATGTCTGGTTCCCAGTCATCAGTCCGGCCGCCGGCAAAACCATAGGTTTCAAACCCCATGTTTTCTAGAGCAACGTTACCGGCTAATACGATTAAATCTGACCATGAAAGTGCTTCTCCGTATTTTTGTTTAATAGGCCAAAGTAGACGACGCGCTTTATCTAGGCTTACGTTGTCTGGCCAGCTGTTGAGAGGTTCAAAACGTTGTTGACCGCCACCAGCACCACCGCGGCCATCAAGCGTACGGTAAGTACCTGCGCTGTGCCATGTCATACGGATAAAAAATGGCCCATAGTTACCAAAATCCGCCGGCCACCAATCTTGAGATTGTGTTAGTAGGGCATCAATATCACTTTTTACTGTGTCTAAATCTAGGCTATTAAATGCCTTGGCATAATTAAAGTCGGCACCGTAAGGGTTTGAGCGTTCATCATGATCACGCAGAGGTGAAAGGTTAAGTTGATCTGGCCACCAAAACTGGTTTGTTCTGGTTGCGCCCATTTTAGCTTCACCCATGCCAACAGCACCTTGTGGCTTTGACATTTGTGGTTTTTCTTGGCTAACAGCGGTGCCAGATATAAGTGCCATACTTATAAATCCAACAAGCGCTTTTTTATTGAATGAACGGTTTTTCATTGTCAGCTTCCTTAAAGTTAACGAATTTCGTTATACAAAGCGTATTACTACTTTAAACAGAGATCTCAATCGTTTTAAAAATTATTGAGTTGTAAATTTGTTTGCTCAAGTGAGGCTTAATCAAGCCTGAATAACAAAGCAATGAAAAGAATATAGCAACGGGCTGAAATGTGTGTGCGAAATAAAGCGATTACTACAATCTATAAATATGATTGATTTTGTTTTAGTGATTAGATAAATGGATTGTTTTTACTTAAGGCGGAGGGAGTAATACAGATAAAAAAGCCCAGCCAAAGCTGGGCGACTACAAAAAATCTAGTGCACTTTAATTAATTTACTCGTTATAACACCTGAGGTCATTGACCCTGATACGTTTAATGCGGTGCGTGCCATGTCTATTAATGGCTCAATTGAGATCAGTAACGCGACTATCTCAACCGGTAATCCCATGGTCGGTAATACAACCAATGCAGCAAACGTTGCGCCACCACCTACTCCGGCAATACCAAAAGAGCTTATAACAACAATGCCAATTAACGGTAAAATAAATTCGAATGTCAGCGGATCAATTCCTACGCTGGGTGCTACCATCATTGCCAGCATGGCTGGGTAAATACCGGCACAGCCATTTTGGCCAATAGTGGCGCCAAAAGAAGCCGATAAGTTAGCTATAGCAGGCGGCACTTTTAGCTGGTTAATTTGTACATCCACATTCATAGGAATAGAGGCTGCTGAACTACGCGAGCTAAATGCAAAGGTCAGTACTGGCCAAATTTTTTCAAAGTAACTCTTAGGGTTCACACCAACTAGGCTAAGTAATAAACCATGAGCAATAAACATTAATAATATAGCGACATAGGAAGCCACAATAAACGCCAGTAAATTAACAATATCATTGCTACTTGAGTTTGCCACAACGCTTGCCATTAACCCTGCGACGCCATAAGGCGTTAGCGCTATCACCATTCTTACTAAGTTCATTACTATGGCTTGTAAGGCGTTAACACCGTTGCGAATTGGATCTGCTAGTTCGCTACGTTCAAGCATCACCTTGCGTGCGGCAATCCCTACAAGGACACCAAAAATAACGACGGCAATTATAGAGGTTGAGCGTTGGTTACTTAAATCAGCAAATGGATTTTCTGGAATAAAGCTCAATAGCATTTGTGGCACACTTAAATCAGCTACATTGGCTGCTTTACCCTCTAGCGTGCTCATTTTTGCTGCCTCACGGGTTCCCGAAACTAAGCCTTCAATACTTAAATTAAAGCCATAGGTTACGGCAATACCAATTAAGGCTGCAATTGCCGTAGTAAAGAGTAAAACAGCAATACTAATGAACGATATTTTGCCCAAAGAGCCTTGGTTTTCTAGTTTCACCACGGCGGCAATCATAAACACCAATACCAATGGCATGATGATCATTTTTAATAGCCCAACATAGCCTTTACCAACAACACTTACCCAACTTAAAACGTCATTAATAGACTCTGGGGAGTGGGAAAATAAAAATTGTAAGGCTAAACCAAAAGCACTACCAACAACTAAGCCAAATAAAACAGTGCGAGATAAGGTTTTACTTTTTTGCGAAAAAAGATAAATCGCAAACAGCAAACCGACAAATAATGCCAGCATTAATAAAACAGCAAGCGACATAGCATCCTCTTTAAAGCTGTGAATAAGCGCGGCACTTTAGCGTTTTGTATCGGGTAACGAAAATACACTTTTGATATGCTATAGAACAAATTGATATGTGCTAATAATGTTTGAGTATAAAAAATACTATTGTACACAAATATAACCGTTGAGCTTCTATTTAAAGGTGCTAATAATCAATGGTAAATTAAGCAATGATAAAAAACAGTATGAATGGACTTCTTTGGTTGTTATTTAGATCTTAATAGCGTGTTTATTCGTATCAAAAATTTGTATTCAAAAGAATTTTTCCTAATCGTTTATTAATTAATAGTGAGAACAGAGATGTTGCGATCAGTTGTTGGTTTAATGTTTTTTATTTTTTTAAGTGGGTGTTCGAGTCAATACCCAAATCAGAACTTAGTCGGTAAACAGTTTCCAACTATCAGTGGTGAAAGCTTGGAGCAACAGCAATTTACTATCCCTACAGACTTTAACAACGCACAGACATTACTGTTAATTGGGTATAAACAAGATAGTCAATTTGATATTGATCGCTGGCTTATTGGCTTGGATATGAGTGGCATAAACGTCACCGCTTATGAGTTACCCACAATTCAAGGCATGGTGCCGCGTATGTTTAGTACTTTTATTGATAGCGGTATGAGAAAAGGCATTCCTAAAGAACTGTGGGGCGGGGTGATCACTATTTATAAAGACGGTGATGCAGTACAAGCGTTCACTGGTAATGAAAATCCGAATAATAGCCGCATCGTATTAATTGATGGTAGCGGTAAGATTATTTACTTTTATGATCGGGGTTTTTCGGTTGCTGCATTAAATGAACTAAAAATGGTGATAGATAAAAAGCAGTAATACCCTGTAATGACCCAAACATGGGCTGCATGTTTGGGTCATTTATTTTTAACTTAAGCTGCCTCTTACTCCGTTATTTTTATCAATCATTTTTATAGCAAGGATAGTCACTGTAACCTTGCTCAGTCCCGCCATACATAGTGGCTGCATCGGCTTCATTTAATGGCCATTTATTTTTTATGCGCGCTGGTAAATCAGGGTTTGCAATAAAAGGGCGACCAAAAGCAAATAAATCACCGTAGCCCTTAGCTAACATCGCCACCGCTTTTTCAACGGTGTACTTACCAGCGTAAATAATACGCCCAGAAAATTCAGCTCTGGCTGCTTGATAAAATTGCTCTGGTAAATCAGGGGCATTGTCCCAATCAGCTTCTGCAATTGAGAGGTAGGCAATACCGGCTTGTTCAAGTACTTTAATTGCTTCAATGTAGGTATGGTGCGGGTCTGATTCTACTAAGCCTAAATAAACACGGGTTTCATCAGTACTGCTAAATAAGGGCGCAAATCTAACCCCTAAGCGCTCAGGGCCTACTACGTCACTTACTGCCGCGACAATTTCTTTTAAAAAGCGCAGGCGATTAGTAAGAGAGCCGCCGTATTCATCATCTCGTTTATTGGTGTGCTCAGAAATAAACTGATTTACTAAATACCCATTAGCACAATGCAGTTCTACGCCATCAAACCCCGCCTCTAGCGCATTACGGGCAGCTTGTGCATACATGCCAACAAGCTCTTTTACTTCATTGGTTGTTAAAGCTTGTGGTTCACTTGGATCGGCTAAAGCGCCTTGAGCCGGTCCTGTTTCAATAAAGACTTTAACGCTATCAGCTGTTAGAGCTGAGGGAGCAATAGGTTTGGCTTCATTAGGCTGTAAGCTAGTATGTGAAACGCGGCCAACATGCCAAAGCTGGGCAAAAATAATTCCACCTTCTGCATGTACTGCATCAGTTACTTTTTTCCAACCAGCTATTTGTTGATTAGAATGAATGCCCGGTGTCCAGGCATACCCTTGTCCTCTTGGTTCAATTTGAGTGCCTTCGGTAACCATAAAACCAGCACTAGCACGCTGTGCATAATATGTGGCCATCACCTCGTTGGGGATATTGCCAGGAACCGTGCTACGTGAACGTGTAAGTGGCGGCATTACAATACGGTTTTTAAGTGTGTATGGGCCTAAATTGATTGATGAAAATAGACTGTCGATATTTTTACTTGGTTGACTCATTTTAATACCTTTTAAATTAATAATGCTGTTTAGTGCCAATTACAATGCTGGTGAGCATAGGGATTAAAAGGTACAATTTGAAACAATGCTTTTTTGTTTAAGATACAATTATGAATGGTATATCTCGGCTTGATATAAAACAATTACGAATATTGAGTGCATTACTTAAACTAAAAAATGTGTCGGATGTGGCCCGCAAAATGGGCTTAACCCAGCAGGCTATTAGTGAGCAGCTGCGAAAATTGCGTGACTTATTTGACGATCGGCTTTTTATTCGCCAAGGCAATACAATGGTTGCAACACCTAAAGCAATTGCACTAGAGAAGCCCATTAATCAAATATTAACTCAGGTAGAAGCGTTATTAATACCTAAACAATTTATCCCAAGTAGCTACAAGGGCGTATTTACAATAAGTGCGACTGATTACGCTATAGCAGCTCTTTTGCCACAATTATTAGAAATAACAAGACGCGAAGCGCCAGGATTAAAGCTGATTATTCGTGACTTTGCCTCTGATAATGTTAATCAATTAATAAGTGCAGGAGAGCTGGATTTATTAATTAGTTTTCCTGAATTTATCCCTGCAAACTTAATCTATGACACATTATTTGAAGAACAACATATTTGTATTGCGGGGAAAAACACGGTGTTTTCTTCATCGACGTTGAGCCTTGCTGAAGTGGCCGCACACCCTCAATTAGTGGTTTCAGCGTCACGTGCTAACTTACGAGGCTCTCACGACCAGTGGTTTGCTGATAAGGGGTATGCGCGCAATATTGTTATGTCAGTGCCTGGCTTTTCATTTGTCCCCGATTTGCTTTGCAGTACTGACTTAATTGCTTTTTACCCATCGCGTTTACTGCCAAACGCCAAAGTGAAACAGCTTGAAGTTGAATTATTACCACCGCCATTTAAGGTGATTGCAGCGTGGCATCCACGTTCAAATAACAGCGATATTCACCAGTGGTTAATAGCGCAATTAAAACGGATTTAGTGACTATTTAATTAGTTGACGAATATCGTTCCCTGTTGGTGCCTCATGGGCACGTAACGAAAAGGCGGGTAATATCGCTAATATATGGTCAAATATATCTGACTGAATATTTTCATACTCACCCCAATTAGTTGTATTGGTAAATGCATAAATCTCAATGGGTAAGCCATTTTTAGTTGGCTCTAGCTGCCTTACCATCAGTGTCATTCCCTGATGAATATGTGGGTGATGTTTTAATAGCGCGACTAAATAATGACGAAATGTGCCAACATTAGTGAGCCGGCGACCATTTAACGTACAGCTCATATCTATTTTTTTCGTGGTATTTTGCTCGTTAATAACCGGTAGGGTAATTTCGAGGTAGTGGCTTAATAAATCTGCTTTTTTCAGCGCGGTGATCTCTTGCTCATCTAAAAAGCGCACACTGCTCATTTCTATGTGAATACTCCGTTTTATGCGCCTGCCACCGGATTCTGACATACCGCGCCAGTTTTTAAATGAGTCAGAAATTAGCGCATAAGTTGGGATAGTGGTAATGGTTTTATCCCAATTTCTTACTTTAACTGTGGTCAAGGCTATATCAATCACATCGCCATCTGCGCCGTATTTGGGCATTTCTAACCAATCACCAACCGCAAGCATATTGTTTGCTGAGAGCTGAATACCGGCCACCAGCCCTAAAATAGCGTCTTTAAACACCAGTAGCAGTACAGCCGATAGCGCACCTAAACCACTGAGTAATATTAACGGGGATTTATTCATTAATAATGAAATCGCTAAAATACCGGTTAATACGCTGGCGATCAGTTTAATTGTTTGTAAAAAACCACGTAATGGAAAGTGAGCTGCAATGGGTTGCCTGTCAGATATCGCTTGAAAAATATTAAGCAAAGAGAACAGCGAAAGTAGTGCAAATAAAATGATCCACTGATCAGTAAACATCTCAATGATATGTAAAAAAGCCGTTCCTTCGGGAACCCAGAGCCTTGCTTGTATAACAACCACAGCACCTTGTAAAACAAAGGAAATATTACGTGTTAATTTAAGCGCTAAGTCGGCAGGCGTGTGGATATCGGTTTGAACAACTTTATCACTAAAGCGGCCTTTAAGTAGTCGTTTTGAAACTGACCTTAAAATGAGGTGCAATATGAGCGCAAATAAGCCAACCCAGCACAGTACTAATATGTCGTACCATAAATACGCACTCCCAGGAAAATAAAGACTAAACCATTGCAGTAAAAATTCTCGCAGCTGCGATCGTATTTCAGTCATTTATATTCCCAAGAGATTTATTTGCGTGAGTTTCACTATTTAATGAAATCTAGTTAAGCAGATGGGGCGTGAAAAGTCTATTTAAGCCGTGCTTAAATAGACGTTTTAGAAATAATATTTATATTTTACTTTCAGCAAGTTGCAGAGTTAATTCCTCAAAAATACTCGGATCGTCAATGGTTGATGGAATTTGCAGTTCTTCACCATCAATAAGTTGACGTAAGTTTTTGCGTAAAATTTTACCTGAGCGTGTTTTTGGTAAGCGCTCTACACACATAATATTTTTAAGACACGCAATAGCGCCGATTTGATTACGCACGGTTTGCACCAATTGTTGCTCTACTTCTTTATGCGAGCCACGAAAATCATTTTTTAACACTACCATGGCCATGGGGTTTTGACCCTTGAGCGCATCATTAATACCAAATACGGCACACTCAGCAACTGCTGGGTGAGCGGCTACAATTTCTTCCATTTCACCGGTTGATAAACGATGCCCCGCGACATTAATCACATCATCGGTGCGGCCCATAATAAATAGGTAGCCATCATCATCAATATAACCGCCGTCGCCAGAAAGATAATAGCCATCATATTCACTTAAATAACCGGCTTTAAAGCGCTCGGTATTTTGCCAAATAGTAGGTAAACATCCTGGCGGTAAAGGCAGTTTAATAACGACTGCACCTTGTTCATTGGGGGCGCATTGGTCGCCATTCATATCTAAAATACGTACGTCAAACCCAGGAGTCGCAACCGTTGAACTGCCTGCTTTTGTAGGTAGGTGCTCAATGCCGACAGGATTACAGGCTATCGCCCAACCAGTTTCGGTTTGCCACCAATGATCAAGTACAGGTAGGCCTGTTTTTTCTTTGAGCCAATCGTAGGTGGGGGGATCTAAGCGCTCGCCTGCTAAAAACAAGCGTTTCAGACTTGAAGTATCGTATTGTTTAAACCCATCGGCATTGGGGTCTTCTTTTTTTATCGCTCTAAAGGCTGTCGGTGCGCTAAATAAAGCCGTTACTTTATACTGTTCAACCACTCGCCAAAATGCACTGGCATCTGGGGTTCTAACCGGTTTACCTTCAAATAAAATAGTGGCGCAGCGGTACATAAGCGGTGCATACACTATGTACGAATGGCCTACAACCCAACCAATATCCGAAGCGGCCCAAAACACGTCACCGGGTTTCATTCCGTATACGGTTTCCATGCTGTAATGCATGGCCACGGCATGGCCGCCATTTTCACGAACAACCCCCTTGGGAGTACCCGTTGTGCCTGACGTGTATAAAATATAAAGCGGGTGATCGCCATTTACCGGAACGGGATCAACGCCAGTAGCTGTTTGCATTGCAACAGCCCAGTCAATATCACGCTCAGGCATAAGTGGTGCAGTTACTTGCTCACGCTGATAAATTATACAATTTTCTACTTTATACGAGGCTGATTCGAGCGCGTTATCAAGTAACTCTTTGTATTCAATTACGGTATTCACTTCCACACCGCAAGAAGCACTGAGTACTAACTTAGGCTTGGCGTCATCAATTCTTACGGCAAGCTCATGCGCTGCAAACCCGCCAAATACGACCGAATGAATAGCGCCGATGCGGGCGCAGGCTAACATACCAATTACGGCCTCGGGGATCATGGGCATATAAATAACCACGCGGTCGCCTTTTGTTACGCCTAAAGACTGCATTACTCCTGCGAATTTAGCGACCTCTTGTTGTAGTTCAAAGTAGCTGTAGCTGCGCGCGGTATGGGTTACGGGTGAGTCATAAATTAACGCTGTTTCATCACCATGGCCGGCAATAACATGCTGATCTACCGCTAAAAAGCAGCTATTAAGTTGGCCGTCGGCAAACCAGTGATATAAACCGTTTTCATCTTGTGTGTAAGCTGTTTCGGGGGCCTGGTACCAAGGGAGGCGTTTACTTTGCGATAACCAAAACGCTGCCGGGTTTTGTTTAAACTCGTTGTAGTGTTGTTTGTATTCACCTGACATAAAGGCTCCTGAGCAAAATTTAATATAACTTTATTTAAAACTAAGCGCTTTTTATCAGGAGTGATATTCGACTATGGTCGGTTAAATAATGAACGGATTGTGTGGTTTTTAGCTAACGCTATGGTTTATAACGAACTAACGACTAGTTTGATGATTTAAATGAGGTAACATATAAAAATGATGAACTATTTAATGTGGTAATAATGAGTCAAGTTGTCAGAGTAGGCGTTGCAGTGATAGTAATGCATGATAATAAAATTTTACTCGGTGAGCGAATAGGCGGCCATGGTGCAAATACCTGGGCAACCCCTGGGGGGCATTTAGAATTTGGTGAAACGGTTGAGCAATGTGCAGTGCGTGAAGTCGCTGAAGAGACAGGGCTTACTGTTACTAATATTCGTAAACTCGATTTTACCAACGATATTTTTAGCGCCGAGAACAAGCACTATATTACTTTATATGTACGGGCAAAGTATGAAGATGGCGAGCCTGTGAATAAAGAGCCTAACAAATGTTTACAGTGGCGTTGGTGCGATATTAATAACTTACCTTCACCTTTATTTACTTCATTGAAAAATTACTTAACGCAAGGCGTTTTACCTACTCAATACTAAAGACGCATTGGAATAGGGAGTTGCCATTTATTTAAAATTTGTTGGTATTCACCGCTTTCTTTTATCGCGTTTAATCTATCAGTAATAATTTTCGCTGTTTGCGGGTTAAGCTGCTTACTTGCTGCAAAGTGAAGAGAAGAAGGTAGCTCATCTAAGTGTATACGCTTAGTAATTAAGCTTGGGTCGAGCCCTGCTCGCTTTAACTCGTTTTCAAGAGTGAGGGTGTTAGTCACCACAAAATCGATACGATTTTTATACAGCATTCTCCATAGCTGCTGGTAGTAACTCACTAAGACTAGATTCTCACTTTCAGTAAAGCCTTGAGCTTCTAAATAAGCTTGTGCAGAATAACCGCGAATAGTGGCTACTTTGTATTCTTTGGCAAAGTTTAAGTGAATCACTTCATCGTTATGACTGCGTAAACTTACTAGGTATGCATCTGCAAAATACACTTTTCCCAGCCACTTAAACTGGCTGTTTTTGTTTGGTGTTTTTAACAGTGACAGCATGATGGCATTAGGATTGGCTTGTTGTTGTTGAAACATACGCGCCATCGGCATTATTTCAAACGTTGCTGTTAAAGCCGTGCCTTTTAATACTGCTTTAGCGATATCTACTAAGGCACCCTGCGCTTCACCTTGAGGGTTTTTAAAATGATAAGGGGGCAAATCTTCAGCGATGAAGGTAACCGGGTTTGCGTGACAGGCCGCACTATAAAAAACCAATACAAAAACAGTTAACATCATACGCAAACGCATAAATAATTGTCTTTAAAGCAATACATGAGGCTAGTGTAAATAAAATCAATAAAAAGGTATACGTTAAATGTGTGTTTTAGGTAATCAAATTGTTTAATTATTGTTTTTTATAAATTGACGAGGTGAGCATTGATACCAGCGCTTAAAGGCGCGATTAAAAGAGCTTTGATCATTAAACCCCAACATAGTTGCAATACTGCTTAGCGAATAATGAGGAATATATGTTAACAAACGGCGTTTTTGCTCTTGCTCAAGGAGAGCGGCAAAATTGGTGTTTTCTTGCTTTAGATGACGTTGCACTGTGCGCGGGGTCATATTTAAAGCACTAGCCGTTCTGATCAGTGAACAGTCCTGCAAATCATATTTAGCCATTAAAATATGATTAATTTTTTCTGTTAATAATTGCTGACTTTTAAACTGGGATAGCTGTTGCTCTGACATTTGCTTTAGCACAGCGTTAATCTGGGAGTTATCGGTTTTAAAAGGAAGGGTTAAGTAACTACTTGGAAACTCTACTTGATTAAAGTTAGCGCCAGCTTTTACTGGGCAATTAAACCATTGCGCTAATTGTTGTAACTCACTGTCTGAAAAATGTGCTGTAAAATAAACGCAACTAGGCGAAAGCTGAGGATTAAGCAGTTGGCGTATAACACTTACCCACGCGGTCATATTTCGTAATACGGCCTGTGGGCTGCACTGTGGATCGGCTAACCAAGTTACTTTGCAAAGTGTTTGTTGCTGTTCAAACTCAGCACGCCCTATGTTAGCCACTAAACTGTCGTAGCTCAGTAGTGCAGTAATGGCACTGGCTAGATTAGTACTCGATTCAATTAAATACCCAAGTACACCAAAATCAGCGGTACGTATTTGTTTTCCTAATTCAAACCCGAATAAGGAGTCATTTAGCGTTTGCTGTGCATAACTAAGCAGCGCATTATAGCTTTTTAAGCTAATACGAGGCGCTAATTGTTGTGTTTGCTTATTTGTATATTCATCAAATTCAATGGCAGTTAGTATCTCTTGGCTATCTAATCCTGTGCTTTGAAGATAATCCAAACAGCTAGAAAAGTAATGATCGGCTAAGGTTTTCATTTGTCGCCTAAAGCTAAAAAATAGTCATCTAATCGCAAGTTTGCCATGCAATATTTTTATATGCTAGAGATCTATAAAAATAATATGGGGCACACAATGATTGAGATAAACGTTAAACATAGTGTGGCAGCAACGCCTGAACAATTACGCATCTTATTATTAGCGCATGATGATTTGGGGCGCTTTTTTAATGCGCAGTTTGAAGTGTTAACACCGCAAGATTCGGGTGAAATAAGTGGTGGAAAAGGCACTATTAGACAAGTAAAAATGCAAGGTACAACATTTAAAGAGCAAATAATAACGGCCGATAATAGCCACATTTGTTACCGCATTTTAGGGGATAAACCCGTTGCACAGCACCGTGGTGATATTTACTTAAAAGCCAATAATACTCAGCCATCACTCACCGAGATCAGCTACCATATTCGTTGTATTGCGCCTTTGTGGTTACCCGACTTTATACTGGCTTTTTTTATAAAAAAAGATGTTAGCCAAGCACTTAAAAAAATAGCCAGCTATTTTCAGGAGAAACGTCATGAGCATTGAAATTATTTTATTGGCACTGAGCCCTATTTTTTTGCTGTTTGTAGGGGTTGAGTTTATAAAATTTAGACGTTACTACGATATAAAAGACAGCTTAGCCAACGCGTTACTTGCTTTATTACATCAAGGCGCTGATGCCATTGCGTTATTATTATTAATGCCGTTTTTTTATTGGTTGTATCAGTTTCGGCTATTTGATATTGAATTGACGCTATTTACTGTATTAGGCGCTTTTTTACTGCAAGACTTTTTATACTATTGGTTTCATCGTGCATCACACCATATTCATTGGTTATGGGCCGCTCATGTAGTGCATCATAGTTCTACTCAAATGAACTTTACCACGGCATTTAGGCAAAGTTTAATGTATCCGCTGGCGGGAATGTGGCTATTTTGGTTACCGATGATATTAATAGGCTTTGAGCCTGTGATTGTTTTTGCGGTGGTGGCACTTAATTTGGCTTATCAATTTTTTGTACACACGCAAGTGGTAAAAAAGCTCGGTTGGTTTGAAGCATTATTTAATACCCCATCGCATCATCGGGTGCACCACGCTATAAATAATGGCTACTTAGATAAAAACTTCGCTGGCGTTTTAATTATTTGGGATAAATTATTTGGCACTTATGTAGAAGAGGATGAAAACAAGCCCTGTAAATACGGCATTATTGGCCAACTAAACAGTAATAACCCAATCAAAATCACCTTTCATCAGTGGCAGTATTTATTTAAAAGTACCTACCAAGCTAAAGGGTTAAAAGCCAAGTTAAACGTGCTGTTTGGTTACCCAACAAGCTCCGTAAAACCCAGTGATTAAAAGTAATATTGAATGGCTAGTTTAGCCGACGTACTGCTTGTATACCATCGCTGGTTTTTTAGCTCTGTGCGTATAGATAAATTTCGTGACAAAGCGTAATTCCATTTTAATGTTAGATCAGCGTGATTATCTACGTCTGCATCGACAAGCCACATTATATTTGTTGTAAGGGCAAGCTTATGACTATTATTGATTTGCCAAATAACACCAGCTTCTGTGCCAAACCCCGTTGTTAACTTATCCGTTATATCGCCATTGTTAAACTCAACTTGTGCTAATAAATAGCCATGAAGGGTGTTTGGGTTGCCGATTGATTTTCCATAGCCACCTTTAGTAAACCAGCGGCCTTGTTGAAAGTCATTATTTGGCTGTCGATCAAAGCCCATTTTAAGGTTCCATGACCAGCTATCAAAAATCCGGTTATCGGGTGCAAGTGACATTGCATCTAATAGATAAAAATGTTCTAGCTGAGTGTTACCGTTATCTTTTATAGCGCCTTCAATATCAAAAAAGCTAATTTGAGCACCAGGAATAAACCCAGCAGAGGTGTCTAGTAAGTCATGGTATGCGAGGCGATATGCAAAACTTGTTAAATCACTTTGTTGATTATAATGGGTTCTTGCTAGCGTTATTTTAGAAGAACCATGACCTTGCTCTGGAGAGGCTGCAGGTCGATTTGGTTTGGTAAATGGCGAAGCTATTTTATATTTGCTACGCATGAGGAGTAACTTAGCAAGTCGTGGGGCAATTTCTTCACGGTTTAAATTTTTATCGTAAAACTCAAAATTTAACCACTCATAGGCCATTTCTAATATAGCGACCAATTGTGATTCGGAGTAGTTTCGGGTATTGAGTGATCCACCTTGCATAAGCGCTCTTGCATCACTAAGTTGCTCGTCAGTCATTTGAGTAGAATAATGATACAGTTTAGTACCAAACGCAGGACGATAATTAGGTGTTTGTAACAAGTTATTATTTCTAAGTACCGCAACGGTATCAGATGGAATGGCTTGTAAGTCAAATGAGGATGTTAAATTGAGATCGTTTTTTGCCAGTTGTAATAATGCGAGCAGCTGATAAGAGCAGTTTTCATCTATAAAAAAGTAATCAAAAGTGGCTAATTGTAGCTCCCATAGATGTAATAAAATAAGCTTAACTTGCTCCTCGGATAAATTAAGTTTGTATTCCCAAATATCACGAGATTCTAAATCATTATACTCGCGTACTTTTTTATAATACGGCATCAGTGAAAATTTGCCCGGATAGCTACCAATTAAGCCTTTTAATGCATACATTGCAGCATTATCAGAACCATCTGGCTCTGCTGCAAAATTAACGGCAAATGCGAGTAATTCTTTATGCCGAGTTTGATCCTTTGCATCAATACGTAACAAGGTATGGCCAAACATTGATGATGGACTATTCATAAATGCAGTTGGAAAGACTAAAGTAACGCCCTTAGGGTTTATAATTTTTTGCCAAGTTTGTAGATCTGGGCAATTAAGTTCTGGCCAGTTATTTTTTATTTTTGTTTTAAGCCACGTGTAACGTGCAGGAAATTGGCACCGAGTTTGTTGTGTTTGTTGAGGGAGGCTATTATCGCCATTAAATGCGTTAATAGTGGTGTTGAGCTCATCCCTTGGGCTTACCTTTCCTTTAGGGGATAAAAAAAACTTAACACTGTCTACTTCACTTTTCCAACCACCTAGCGTCGTCGGACGATAGTGACCCAGTTTAAGCCAGTATGGATCTGTTGCTAATGTATTAATTTCAATACTTTTAGCGTTTGAGTAAGCACTGAACAGTGCAATTAGTAAAACAAATAATATTTTTTTCATAATCACTAATAAAAGCCGCTAGAGATAAACCCCAGCGGCTTTATTTATACGTATAAAAACCGGCTAATTTAGCTGATTAAGAAAGAGTATAAGAAGCAAGTTTTGCATCACTTGCAATTACAGTGTTTAGGTTTTCTAAAACTGTTTGTGAAGTCACATTTTCAGAAGTGAATACTGAAGAATACTGTGCTTGAGCTAGCGCATTAAACGCTGCTTTATCTTGATCTGCAACGCCCCAAGCTTCAGCTAGAGTAGCTAAAGTTTCGCCTTCACCTTTTGACATATCACGAGCAAGTTGCTCCATGTTACCGTCGATGAATAAAGCAATTTTTTCTGAAGAGGTTACTGTACCAGTACCATCACAACCTAGAGTACCAAAAGTGATACCAAAAGTTTGGTTACCTGATGTACCGTTAGTTGTAGCGCCTAAAATTTTCACGCCTTTACCTTGCTGACCAGCAAATAACATTGAACCAAGACCACAACCAATATCTTGGTCAGCCATTGCATTTGAGAAAGGAAGTAAAGATAGAGCTGCTACTGCGATTAGTTTTTTCATGTTCATAAATCCGTATATGATTATTCTTTATTTAGGGCAAATAAAGTTCGCGGAGGATATTAACAGATATACGTAAAAAATAACAAGGCTAGATATGAAATTATTATAGCGTAGGCGGTTTAGGGTCATTAATAGTTTTATATTTATATTAGTTATTAAACGACAAAGAGCGAACGGATTACTCTTTATTAGAATGCTTTTATTTAGCGGTTGTGAGCGCAGCGCCAGTTGCAGAAATAATAGCAATTTTCCAGTAGTTGCTAATTAAAACGGTGAAACACATACTGGCAAAACTACGTGTATAAATAGATGCATAAGAATGTTTTTTATAATCTGCAGGATATGGAATGAACCAATGAGGCCAGTTAAAGCCGCAGACACAACAATAGATAATGCCAATGTTGTACGCGTTTACAAAAGCGATGAACTTCAAGGAGATGGATTTAGGCATAGCACACACATCATAAAGTATTAGTTTTAGATTTGGTGGTATGCAATTAATTACTAAAAGTAATGCTGTTAATGTTATATAAATTGCAGTTTATGTATAATGCAGCATATTTCATATGTTAAAAGTTATTAATAAAGGTAATTTATGTCCAACTGTTTGCACCTAGCAATTCCTGCCGGTGATCTCGAAAAAGCGAAAACATTTTATTGTGACGTACTTGGCTGTAAAACGGGCAATAGTGAAGCAGGGCGATGGGTAGACATTGATTTTTGGGGTAACGAGTTAACGCTTCATCAAAGTGTTGAGCGCTTACCAACGGTACGTCATGATGTTGATATGGGCGCGGTGGCAGTCCCTCACTTTGGCATTCACTTATCAGAAGATCAATTTCAAGCATTAAAAAAGCGTATTGCAGACGCAGGTCTTGAATATTTAGATAAGCCATACCGTCGTTTTGTTGGCAATGAATTTGAACAAGAGACGTTTTTTATTGAAGATCCAAACGGTAATGTATTAGAAATGAAAACAATGGTTAATCCACAGGTGTTATTTAAAAAGGATTAATATAGCTGAGTTAGCCATGTTTGCTAGCTCATACTTATCAAACTCACCTAGCATTAGCTAATAATTTTGTACTGCATGATTCGTTTTTAAGGGAGCTTTTAATGCGCCATCTTGTTGCCACGAAAAGCTCTTAAGTGCAGGGCGAGTAAAAGTGAATACACCACTTTTACTTAGTGTACATACTAATTCAAATTGGTTAACCCCTTTTACTAGTCTTATGTCTGATGCAACACCTTGTAATAAAGGGGTTGATACATTGTTTACAATAGCTGTTAAATAACAGTTATCTTCAGCGAAAGCTGCGCCGCTCAATAGCAGAGTAATAAAAGCCAATGGGCAAACTTACAGTAAAACCCTTGATTGGTCTGTTCGGCCAAAGAGTGTAAGTAAGCATTTAACACATGCCTATAATGGGGATGAGCTTACAACCGATTTAACTTGGCCTACGCAAAACATAGCGTGGATTGCTATGCCCAGTTTTGCAAATAACGATAAGCAAACTCATGATTACAATAACCTGTATAAAAAAGTGACTGATCAACGTTCTAAGTTACTCAGTGCAAAAACGGTGGTTTTAGATCTTCGTCACAACCAAGGTGGCTCGTCGTATTGGAGCTTAAAGCTTGCAAAAGCGTTGTGGGGTGAGCAAGTTGTTGAACAAAAAATGGATAACTACTCACAAAATAGCCGGGTTTGGTGGTGAGCGTCAAAAGATAATACTAACCATGTTAAATCATTAATTGAAGTGTTGAAAGATCAACCTAAAGCACAAAAAGAATTTAAAGAAATAGCTGCAGGTATGGCGCAGTCACTTGAAAACAATAAGCTATTTTACATCGAAGAGCCGCAAAGTAAATCAAACCAAAGCGAAATTACAGTGCCAGTAAGTGACTTTAAAACACAGGTTTTTGTTATTGTGCCGCCACAGTGTGCAAGTGCGTGTCTTGATGCCATTGATGTATTTAAGCAGTTTTCAAACACTCAGTTATTTGGCGCGCCAAGCAGTGCTGATTCATTGTATATGGATGTTCGACTCGCCGAGTTACCCTCAGGGTTAGGTAAAGTTATTATCCCTAATAAAGTGTATGTTGATAGAGCAAGAGCAAAGGGCGATTACTATAAGCCCGATATTGCCTATAACGCTATTGATTGGACAACCGATAAGCTATTAGAAAAAATTAAACAGCTATAAAAAAAGCCGCTCAGTGAGCGGCTGGACTGTTTAATTACTTAGGTTTATTAAAAGGTATAGCGTGCACCAACTGCGTAGCGTGGACCATACTGGCGAGCAAATAAGAACTGCTCTTCGTAACGGCCATAGCCTTGCTCGGTTTCATTATTGAGATTTATACCTTCAAAGAATACCGTCACATTCTCGTTAACGTCATAATTTACGCTCATATCCCACTGGCCATATGTTTTCGCATATTGTGGTGGTGCATCAGCAGAACCTTGTGCTTGGCCTACACCAATAAGGTATGAATCGCGCCATGCGTAAGTCAGTTTTACTGATAAGCCATCTTTTTCGTAAAACGCTTGGAAGTTAGCTGAATCACTTAAGCCCGTTAACGGAGCTTGTTGGTCTAAGCTGTCTGTATCAAATTCAACATCGCCGTCGACAAATGTAGCATTAACACCGACACCAAAGCCTGTTTCGCCAATTAAGTGTTGTACTGCCACTTCAAAACCATCGACTGATTTGCTATCGGTATTTTGTGGTTGGCTAATGTTCCAAGTAATAAGTGGATCGTTACTATTTGGTTCAATTTGACCATTGGCATTACCATCACCATTAGCAAGCATTTGTGCAAAAATGGCATCGGTTGTTGCTTGCTCACCACGTGCCTCAATATCACTCACAGCTTGTAAATAGCGCGGGCCATTTAAAATATCATATAAGCCTTCAATGGTGGTTGGGGTAATGGTGGTTTGAATAAAGTTATCAACGTCCTTTTTAAAGTAACCTACAGATGCATAACTGCCTTCTGCGTAGTAATACTCCAAAGATAAATCAAGATTTGTTGATTCAAACGGTAATAGCCCCGTGTTACCTTGACTACCTACGCGTGATCCCGGTTTTGGACTGCCTGTTAGTGAACGACCGCCAGCTAAATCGCCTAAAGGTGCACGCGACATTGTTTTGCCCCATGATACGCGAGCAACCACGTCATCAGTTAGGTCAACACTTAAGTCAATTGATGGCAGTAAAATATCATAACTGCCTTCTTGCACTAAGAAGTTATCATCGCCACCTGCTGAATATTGAGTGATCCACTCTGAAGCGCTGATCCAATTAACTTGTTGTTCAACACGCTGACGAACAGAGCTGGTTACATCGGTTTCTTCGTAGCGAAGACCTGCGTTTACTTTAACGTAGTAATTACTAACGTCAAACTCCCAACGTGATTGAACATAAATACTGTTGGTAATTTCCTCAACCGAGCTTTGACTGTCAATGCCATCAAGATAGGCATTAGGTGCATAAGCATCGCCGCCTGTTACATCAGCGGTTAAGTATGCCATTTGTCTTGCTACGGCTTCGTCAAAATCATAGCTGTAGTAATAGTTTGGTTGTAAATTGCTACCGCCACCGGCAAATTGATCTAATAATCCTGAGGTATCATGAAGTGTAAACATACCATCTGGGAAAATTTCAGTGTAAGAAGGATTAAAACCAGGGCCACCAACTAAGCCACTCCATGCCTCATAACCACCGGTGTTTTGCTCTGTGCGCGAACCACCAAACTTAACTTCAATTAAACCAATGTCAAAACTTTCATTTATCCAACTTGCATGTAGTTGAAGTTGTTCAATATTTGATTCCCCCGGTGAATGAATAAACTGACTAAAGTTTGAATCAATCTCACCTGGGCTTAATACATTCGTGCCGTTTTTCCAATTAACTTGCGTATGCGGAACTTCGCCAGTGCGGTAATCATAAATTTTATTAACAAGCTGATCAGAACCTAAAATAACTTGCCCATCACTACCTAGACCTTTGTCTGCGCCATTGTCGGTTTCGTTTTTAGAATCATGGTAGTCAAGCTCAATTTGCCATGTATCATTAATTTGCCAATCTAAATTTAAACCGATAGAACGAGCTTTTACTTCAGTGGTGTTTTTACTCGAGGTAAATGACGCATCGTTACCGCTAATATCGGCATAAATAGCGGTGCCATTTTCATCTAGCTCGTAACCGTTAATATTACTGCCAAAGTCGTTCCAAATACCCCAGCCGAGAGTTTTTGACCCTGTTGTAGCCTCACTTGCTGTGTAATCAAGGGTGGCCACAAAATTATCAGTGGGTGCAAATTGCAGTGTTACTTGCCCATTGGTACGCTCACGTTGTAAATCTTCAATAGCGTAGTTCATGTCTTTTGCAAAAAAGTGATTACCTACGCGATTACCGTCTGCATCAACTGGGCGAGCATCAATAAATTTATCTTCTGAAAGAGTCGGTAAATCTACATTAGCTTGCCAACCTTGAATATTAGCGCTTTGTTTTTGAAAGTCGCGCTGTTGATGCGAGAATGAAAAGCCAATACCAAACATTTCATCATTAAAGGTATTGCTGTAAATAGCTGATATTTCAGGTGTTACATCGCTACCAACTTCATTTGATGAGTCATGAATTGCTTTTGCTGTTGCTGAAAAGTGCTGCCCAGGTCTTTGCAGAGGGCGCGATGTTGAAATATTAACTGTCGCACCTAAACCACCGCTAGGCACATCAGCACGGGCAGTTTTAAATACTTCTAAGGCACTTACACCTTCTGAGGCGATGTTTTCAAGATTATACGAACGAGAGTTACCCGTTCCAGGCATTTGGCGACCGTTAAGTGTTACCAAATTAAATGAAGGGCCAAAACCACGGACTGTAATTTGGCTACCTTCGCCGTTTGCACGACTCACCGATACACCCGTAATGCGTTGTAGTGATTCAGCTAAGTTGGTATCTGGGAATTTACCCATTTCTTCGGCAGAAATTGCATCGACTACTCCAGATGCATCGCGTTTCATGTCCATAGAGCGGATCAGTGAACCACGTATACCTTTAATTTGTATTACTTCGATTTCAGGTTCGGCAGTACTTTCTTGCGCAGCGTTAGCGAAGTTAAATGTGCTTGCAGCGATGATAAGTGACACAGAAGCCGCTAATTGGCTTTTTTTAAACTTATTTGTGTTCATAATTGCTCTGCTTTTTACTAAATTTTTTACGGTAAGTAGGTGCTTATACGCACCTACCATAAAGTGATTCTTAGTTATGGAATGCCAATGAATGCGTTATCTACACGATAAACAGCGCCTTCACCTGTGTCCCAAGTTGGATAAATCATCACCACATCTAATGCACTAACATCTAAACCTGCACCCGCTAAATCAGCAAGGGTAAAGGTATATGTTTGCCATTCACCAATAGTAGGTTCTACACCTTCGACGCTGTCAGTTAATGGAATTTCGACAGCAGAGCTACCGTTATCAGACTCAACTTTGAAACTCCAAACTGAATCAAGATTATTTGGTTTTGAGATCACCTTTAACTCAAACGCTATTACACCGTTTTCTAATATCGAAGTAGCATCGAATGCTTCACCGCTTCCGCCTGCAGCTGTGCGGCTATTAAAGCCCATTACTGTTGCTGTTGCGCCAATAGTAAACTCAGCCGTTAAACCGTGTTCTTCATCATCCATTACTTCAACCGGTTTTGAACCACCACAACAATCCCACATTGGCCAATCTAGGTTTTGTTCATCACTGAAAAGATCGACTTTTGGTAAGTCACCTTCAATAGCTACATTGGTAATTAAGTACTCGGCACCGCCACCTGTTTGCCATGTAGGAAATACCATTAATACATCAATGGCACTTATATCGAGGCCTCTTTCTTGTAGTAAAGAAAGTGGGAATGTATAGGTTTGCCATTGGCCTGTAACCGGTGTTACGCCTTCATTACTATCGCTAAGTGGGACATCGCCGGTATTAGGACCGCCATCACCGGCTTCAGCCTTTAATAACCAAGTAGTTGAAGATGTTGGAGGAGTCACTACTTTCATATCAAATGATACACGACCATTTAAATCAAGCAGTAAAGAAGCATCAAATGGAGACGATGACCCTGCAAAGCCATCAGGGAAGTGACCGCCACGGGTTGAAAAACCTAATACTGTACCGTTATTATCGTTGATATTAAATTTAACCACGTCGCCTTTGTCAGCGTCGGTAATGGTTTCTGGTGTGGTTCCGCCACAACAATCCCAAGCGATCCAGTTTGCGTCTAAGCTACCATTAAAAATATCAAGGTTTTTTGCAACACCATCACTTGGTGGAGTAGGTACAGGCGCTTTACCTTCAACAAGTGCATCTTCTAAGTTGTCGTAACCTGGGCGCACTGTCTCACAGCCTTTACCTGTGTCAGTATTAGCTGCACATTGATAAACGCGTACGTAATCAATCTCAAAGCTTTGACCCTCTGCAAATGCTGCAGCGTCAACGCCTAAGTTATTTACGTTTTCCGGCCAATCACCGCCAACGGCATTATTTAAAATAAGGTAAAAGTCTTTATCAAAGGGGGCATTATCCCAATGTGTTGTAAGCTCGCCATTACCTTGTTCAAAGTATTCAGCAAACCAACCTTTATGTTTTAGGCCAACAGCTTCGTCTTTTGAGTTATAACGAACTTCAGAACGACGTTGTGTGGCATATAAGTAACCATCAACGTACCAACGAATTTCGCCCTCTTGCCATTCAATAGCGTAAGTATGAAAATCGTCAGCAGGGTTCATCCCCTCTGCAAATGTGTACGCTTTACCAGAGTTCGAGTTGTTAGGCCATTCACGACCATAGTGAAGTGTGCCATGAATATTTGCTTCAACGGTGCCATCTTCAGCAACTGTTTTTAAATTTACCGCTTCTAAAATATCAATTTCGCCAGAGCGCGGCCAAGTACCATATTCTTCATCGGTTGGCATCATCCAAAATGCAGGCCAGCTACCTTGCCCTGAAGGCAACTTTGCACGCATTTCAAAACGACCATAAGTAAAATCAGCGTTGTAGCGGGTGTTTAAACGTGCCGATGTATAAGGCTTTTCGGCACCTTCGTCGGCCGGTAAAGCAACTAAATTTAATATGCCATCTTTGATAAACGCATTTTGCTCGTTATCGGTGTAACATTGTTTTTCGTTGTTACCACCACCGGCACAACTTAATTCAAAATTCCATTTGTTAGAATCAATACTTGCGCCATCAAATTCGTCACTCCAAACCATTTGCCAATCAGAAACCGGCTTTTGTGGATCGACTTTTGTGAAGTCAGATTTTGTCTCAGCACTTCCACCACAGCCAAATAGCATGGTCATGGATATTGCCGCAACAAGGCGGCTTACTTTGGTTGTTGTCATGTTCATTAGTTGAACCCCAGTATCGACAAAAATTTAAAAGTACTTCGTTGTGGTTGTTATTGTGTCTACGAACGAAGTTGTAAGCGCTTACATTTATCAGTGTGTGTGTTGTAAGCGCTTACATAGAGTAAGCTAAGGTTGTAATTTGGTCAACAACAGACTGCTTATTTTTTTAACTTTAAGTTTACATTACCTGCTTTTTTAGTTTTAAACTGAAAAGTTATTTAATTTTTAAATAACTTCAGAATAGCAATATATTAATGGAGATAGGGTTTTAGTCTAATTATATCAGTGAGTTGTTATTTTTTAGTGCCATCAAAATATTAAAAGTGAATCCACATGCTAATTAACAATATTTTTCTGTTATCGCTAAAAGGTATCTAATAGTAGGCATTTATGTTTATTAATTGGTTTTCAAAGGTCAGCGTTGAGTAATCAAATCAGCTGTTAATAACTTTAACCGCTGATCTGCCTAAATATTACTCTAGTGGCTTTGAGCCTGCTTCTAAGGCTTTTAACAATACAGCTTTAAAGCGCTTAAAATCTTCAATATGGGGTAAATGACCTAAATCAGCCAGTTCAAATAGTTGGCTGTGAGGAATTAATACCGCGGCTGATTTACCTAATTGATCGTAGCGGCCAAGTTCATAATCTACCCCTTGTTTTTTCCAGTTACGGCCAGGCCCTGTTCTGTCTCTTGTACCTATAATTAGTGAAACAGGCATGGTGAAGTTTTTAAACTCGGTGATAACGGGTTGAGTAAAAATCATGTCGTATGTTTTTGCGTTAACCCACGCTACTACCTCTTTATCTGGGCCTTGAATTTGCCCGGTGATAAAATTCGTCAGAGCGGCAAATTGGTTATTCCATTTTCCGTCGTAGTAATTTTTTTGCTGGTATGCTTTTACCCCGGCAGGTGTTTTAGCTAACTCATTTTTATAAAAAAAGTTAGTGTCTTTATAATCAACATATTGCAGGTAATTTTCAAGGCCAATAGGGTTGAGTAAAATTAATTGTTGGGTTGTTTGTGGATACATAAGCGCAAAGCGACTTGCCAGCATACCGCCCATAGAATGACCCAATACAATTGATTTATTTATATTAAGTTGGCTCATTAAAGCATGGGTGTGACTAGCTAAGGCTGCAAAAGAGAATTGATAATCTCGTGGTTTAGATGATTTTCCAAAACCAATTTGGTCAGGTATCAGCACGCCATAACCGAGTTTTTGTAGCAATAGTGCAGTTTCAGTCCAGTAATGAGCGTTAAAGTTTTTACCGTGCATTAAAGTCACAACGGGTTTACCAGCCTTTGCTGGTAAGTAAATATACGCCATTTTTAACGACAGCCCTTGTGAGTCAAGGTTAAAATAGTTAACGTCAAAATCGTAATTATAGTTGCTTAATAATGCGTCATAACTCAGTGGTTGCGGCGTTTGTGCATTTGCAACACCGAAGACAAAGCATAAACTTAATAGCCATATTCTATACATAAGATCCCTCAATGATTTAAATTAAATCTTTCAGAACATATCTTTACATACTAAGCGAATAAACTCTAAAATTTAATTCTATAAGTTAAGGCTTCCTTTGCTTATTCATCGGGAACCCTTATTGAGTATACGCTTTAATCTGCTTCGGCCACGGATCTGTGTTGGGTGATGAAGTATAAAAGGCACGGTTAAATCGTAATAATAAAAAGCCCAGCATTATTGCTGGGCTTTATTTTTATAGCTTTTTATTCTAGAAACTGTAACTCATTGATACCCACAAGCTGCGTGCTTTTTGGGTGGTATTGTAATCAGATGTACATTCGTACTCTTCCTCTGAGGTTGCTAATAAGCAAGTACGGCTTGATAAGTCGTCATCTAACAGATTATTAATACGGGCATTTAATGCTAGGCTATCATTAATTTTATAACTTGCTGCTAAATGATATAAATCATAGGCTTTGTAGTAGAGCTTTTGTGTTTCAGGGCCCTGTGGACCAGACACATTTGCCGTACCACGGTAACGATCGCTGCGGATTTCAGAAATAAGTGAAATACTCAAATCATCCAATGGTTGCCATGCAAGCGTTAAGTTATACATATTTTTAGGTGTATTAACTAAAGGTAGTCCTTCATCACGGCCACTTTTCACTTCACTATCGGTGTAAGTAAAGTTACCACGTAGTGACAACTGTTCAATAATCTGCCAATTAGCAGCAATTTCAACACCACGAGTAGCTGATTTATCTACGTTAGCAGCTTGCGTAAAGGTGGTGCTACCGATGCCTGCCCAACCTGCGCCAATTTCAACACAAGGTTCATCAGCTATGGCCACTTCACAGTTTGGTAAGTTATCTTGGTTAATGATTTTGTCTTTAAAATCATTGTAAAACACCGTTACGTTACCACTAAAACTATCACTGCCATTAAAGTAAGCAGCCATTTCGTAGTTTACACTGGTTTCAGGTTGTAAGTCTGGCGTGCCAACAAAAGGTTTAGTACCTTGGCCACCAAAACCTGTAATACCAGAGAATAGTTGGTTTGGCTCTGGGGTTTTATATCCTGTGCTGATACCACCTTTGAAAGTCCATTCATCAGCAGGAGAGTAGGCTAAATAAGCGCGAGGACTAACTTGTGAGCCAAAGATATTATGATGATCATAACGAGCGCCGAAAGTTGCAGTTAGATTTGTGGTAATTTCCCAGTTATCTTCAGCAAATACAGCTGTTTGACGATGATCTTGAGTCGTACCTTCACGGAAGCCATCCCCGTACATACCAAATACACCATCTTCCATTTCGGCATCAAAATATTGTGCGCCTACTACAAAATAGTGGTTATCTATATTTGATTCAAACTTAGTATCAATAATTAAGTTATCAAGTTTTAGTGTACGCATTGGGCGTGGTAAAAAAGTCTCATCAAGTTGAGCGTAAATTGCATCCGTTAGTTCTGGCTTGTCGATGCCTTGATCCTGTACTGCTTGGTCCCAAATGGCCTGCACACCTAAACGCTCTTGTACATTAAGAGGTAATGAGCGACCAAAGTTTTCACTGCTGCTTTGGGTAATGCTGCTGGTAAGCGTACCAACATCGTATCGACCAACATGTGCAAATACAAATTGCTCACGTTCAACACGTTGATATGGAGTATAACCAACGCGTGGCTGTACAATGCCTTTGCTAACACGCCATAAACTGACTGGGCTATCTAACGTACCCGTTTGACCTTCGGTGTTATCGTAACGCTGTTTGGCTATGTCGTACTCAAAGGTAATTTCATTCTGATTATTGATCAGGTAGTTTATTGTTGCGCCGGCATTCCAGTTACGTGCTGCAACGATTTTTTTATCGCCAAAGCTACCATCATCAACCCACATGCTGCCATCTGGAAGTGGTAAACTTTCGCTGTAAGTTGGCTCACTTTCTTGACGGTCATAAAAACTACCACGGATCCCGTAAGTTAATCCCTCAACGCCGCTTGGGCCGGTCAAATATATATCGACTTTATTATCGTTACCGTATTGATCGTCTTGTTGGATATTACTGCTTACCGTGACGCTACCATGGGTGCTATCAAGATTTTTACGAGTGATAATATTGATTACACCACCGATTGCATCAGCGCCATATAAAGTGGACATTGGGCCACGAACGACTTCAATTCGCTCGATAGCCTCAAGTGGCGGCATATACATAAATTGGCTGTTACCAAAGTTGTTTGGGCCTATATTACCTACATCACTTTGACGGCGGCCATCAATAAGCACTAGAGTATAGCTTGCGGGTAAACCACGCATGGTAATACTAATATTACCGTTTTTATCTTGTCCGGCACCAACATCGATACCTTCGATATCACGAAGCGCATCAGCAAGGCTAGTAAATGGCTTATTTTGTAGATCTTCGCGAGAGACAACCGAGACACTTGCAGGTGCATCTATTAATTTTTGCTCATAACCAGAAGCGGTGACAACCATCACTTCCATATTTTCAGCTGTGTCATCATCAGCAATAAGTGTTGTTGATGTTAATAATGCACTGATCAGTGAGGCCAGATAAAGCGGGCGGGATTTCATTGTACTTCCTTCATGACAAGAATAAAGATTATTAATCTAATAAGCAACCAAGGTAGGTATGATAACAATTATCAGTTGTATGTTCAATTGCGAAATATTTACATTCAATGAATGATTTTCATATTAAATAAAGGTGGGGATGGAGCATGAGCATTAAAAAACCCAGCGTTTGATGCCGGGCTTAGTTAATTTAAGAGTGTTTGCTTAGCCAAGTATTGACCGTGTTAGAGGTGCCTAATAAATGCAAATGGTATAGAGTTGTTGCTATTTAGAGAGCTTTATAAATTAAAGCGGGCACATATAGCAGTTAACTCATCGCATCATTATACTTTTCGGCTAGACTTTCTTTTTGACTTTCGGTTAGCGCTTTACCGGCTAGTTGAAATACTTCATGCTCTTCTTCAGCCAGATGATGATGTACAAGATGATGTAATTTTTTAGCGGTCACAAGCCACACTGGTGAGCTCATATCAGTTTCTTCAAGTTGCTCAATCAATTCATCAAGTTCATGATGCTCTGCAATACTATGACGGGCTTTTTCATGGGTTAAATCATCAAACATCAAAGGATTATAGAAATAACGCTCTTCAAATTTAGCATGTTCTACTAACTCATGTTTTAAATTATCCATAAGAGACTGTCTATTCGGTGACTCCCCCTGGGTTTTTATCAGCGCATCGACAAGCGAACGTTGTTTGTCGTGATCATTACGAAGTGCTTCAAAAATATTCATGGGTTTTCCTTGCTTTACTCATTAATTACAATGAATATTGCAAGACAGAAGCCAACTTTTAAGTTGTTGTAATATATTGATTTAATTTTTTATATTTGAGCTTGTTAAGGTGTTTTCTTGTAAAAATTACCGAGTTAGGTCTTTATATTACATCCATATTCATTGTTATTTAAAAGCAAAAAGGCCAACACGAATGTTGGCCTAAAAGCGTATTTAACACAAAATAATAGGATTATTTATTGGCGTCTTTTACCGCTTTTAACTTGCCTGCATGGTCAATCTCGAATGCTGGCATGTCTTTTTTGCCGTCAATTAAATAGTTATCCATCCAACGCATTAAACGTAAACTGTAATCATATTGCGCGGCTACTTTACGGTTACCATGACCTTCGCCAGGATAGTATACAAGGCGTACATCTTTGCCTTGTACTTTCATATAACGGTACAGTTCCATTGATTGTGCAGGGTGTACGCGAGGATCATCTTTACCATGCATGATCAGTAATGGTGTTTTAGACTGGCCTGCCCAGTAAATAGGGCTGCGCTCTAAATACCACTGCCATTTATCCCATGGGTATGAACGTGCATGCACAAGATTCATTTCGTTAGAAATATCAGTAGTTCCAAATTTAGATAGTTGGTTGGTAACACCTACAAACATCACGCTCGCAGCAAAGTGTTCAGTCAATTTTGTTGCGGCCCATGCTGATGCATAACCACCATAAGAGCCACCCGTAATACCAACACGTTTAGTATCAACTAAGCCCATTTCAACAAGATGCTGTTTAAAGTCAATTAAATCGTCAAACTCTTTACCTGCATAGTCGTTTTGACCAAGCTTTGAATAATCAACGCCTTTACCTGTAGAGCCACGGTAATTTGGGTAAAATACTGCATAACCACGTGCTGCTCCCATTTGACCTGGACGCGAGTAGTTTGTTACCCAACCGTCTTTGTCATGGCTTTCAGGGCCACCGTGCACTGACATGATCAATGGATAGCGCGTGCCTTTTTCATAATCTAATGGGTAGACTAATACGCCATCAATCTCAACACCGTCGCGAGCCTTAAGTGAAATAGTTTCTTGCTTAGCAAAACGTTTGTCATTCAACCAGTTGTTTGAATCCGTTAAACGTTGTGCTTTAGAACCACGAATAATGAATACTTCATTTGGATGCTTTGCAGTGTTTGCACGTAGCGCTAAGGTTTTATCTGAATCAGAAATACTCAGATTTGATGCAATAAATTGGCCTTCATTAATAATTTTTTTGTATTTATTAGAGCCGGTTTTAATGCTTGCGACAAAACTTTGCGTACCTACATTGGCAATAAAATTAAGCGTGTTGCGTTTATGTGACCATTCAAAATCAACGATATGACCCATGAAATTAGGTAACCAATCACTTACTTCACCTGTTTTTGTGTCAGCTAAAAATAAACGACCAGCGGCTGGATCATGCTTATCTTCGGCACCTAGAATTGCGATGTAACGACCATCATGAGACAGTTCAGCACCGTCTAATTTACCTTCAGTAGCAAACGACATCGTCACTTGATTAGTCGCAATATCAAATAAGTGCCATTGTGATTTAGTGTATTTGTCGTCAATTAGCGCTGTAGGCTGGGTTTTTACTAATAACTTATCGCCTTTTGCGGCCCAGTTTACATCACTTACATAGTTTGCAACGTTAAGCGCTGTTGGTGTAAGAGGTTTATCTGTTTTGGCTAAATCGACAATAAATAGTTGTTTATCTCTTAAGCCTAGCTCGTACACCTCAGCCATAAAGCCTAATTTTTTCAGCTCTTTTTCAGATTTATCAGCCGCTGGCATAGCTAAAATAGCGAGTTGTTTGTTATTCGGGCTTAACTGATAGCTAGAAATTGATGTGTCTTTAAGCGATAGTACTTTTTGCGCTTGACCACCATCCACTGGAATTTGATATAACGCGGTAAACTTGTCGTCTTTAAGTTTTGCTAAAAAGTAGATCGTTTTGCTATCGTTTGACCATTGAATACTCTTGATACTTACAGAGCCGGTAATGAAAGGACGCTCGACACCTTCATCATCGACGACATAGAGTTCGCTATAATTGGCACCATTCTCGTCGACGTATAATTCACGTGGCACTGAGCGGGTAAATGCAACATTGTCACCATTTGGACTAATGCTGGTTTGAATAACTGACTGAATTTTAGGGATATCTTCTACAGTAAGCGATGTGGCTGCAAATGCCAGTGAGCTTGAGAGTCCAAGAGCCAGTGCTAGGCTAGTTTTTATCATGAATTTTCCTTCGCATGTTTTAATTATCGAAGGATTATAACAAGGTGTACCTTAAATGCTAAAATATGCGATTAATACGCACAAGTAGGCGTTTAATGAAGAGATTAAAGTGATAAGGTTTAAGTGCGATAGTGACTACCGCACTTAATTGCTTTATAAACTCTTTTTCGGTGGGAGTGCAACGTTGGCAAAGATTAATCCAGCCACCAATGACATAAATATTAGGAAGGTTTGTTGGCCGATGTGCTCGGCATACACAAAGTCTTGCCCTTCAATTAATGAGTTTAGACCTATGTAGGTTTTGCTACCCGGAACTAATACAATCAAGCCTTGCATGGCAACAATTGAGGCAGGAGCGTTTGCTACGCGGTTAAATAGGTTACTAAATACACCCACCGCAAATGCACCTACAAATGTTCCTAAGGTGTAATCTAAATACATCGCAGAGCCAATACTGCTGCCATAAGCGATAAAGCCAGAGGCGATAGACCATGTAGCATGTTTTAGTTTGGTTCTAAAAATAACGATTAAGCTGCTACAGAGTAAAAAGATTGCCAACCAAGCCGTCCATTTAGGTAAAGGGTCAGGTTGTACGAAATCGGCTTGGCCGAATAGTGCAAAACCAATCGCAATGCCGATGAAGGCACCAAAATACAGTTTAAACAACAGCATAAAAGCATCCATCACACGCGCTGTACCAGAAACTAAATGCCGCGCTGCAAGTTCTGCTAGGCCCAGTGCTAATGCAAGCCCGGGTATAAACACAATAATCGCAGACAATACCACTAAACGAATATTAATCCCGACGTCTAAATGCACGCTTACAGCGCAGGCCAAAATAGCCGAGACTATCGCCACTAATGGCTCTAACATATGGCCCACGCGTTTTGAACGCGCTGACCACAGTACAAATAAGTAAACGACAGAGGTAAGTAGCGCTGACCAAAATACGTCATTCCAGCTGGTGCCCATCAGCATTGCAAATGCGCCGCCTGAGGTGGCAAAGGCAACCCCTGTGGTAAAGCGATTATACGGATTTGGCATAATAAAAATGGCGTCGAGTTGAACGTCAACTTCTTGTAGCGTGAGTTCGCCATTGAGCATTTTATTAACCAGATCATCGGTATCAGCTAACGAACCTAAATCGTGATCGCCAGGATCAACACGGGCAACGTGAGTATATTCATCTTCATGGCCATCGGTCCAAATTACAAAAGTAACGGAAGTGGGTGACATGACAAATGAAGATTTAAGATCAAGGTAAGTAGCCACTTCCATTAAGTGAGCTTCGAGTCGATAAGCTGGGGTGCCATACTTATGAAGCATCTTACCCAGTTTAACGATAAATTTGCGCTTTTCTGTGAACGTTGCGGTTTTCAAATTTGTATTGAGCCAAAATTTAAATTATTCAGTTAAAAAATATAGACAATACATCTAAATTTGCCTAGCTAGTTTGGCGGGAATTTTAAACACTAATCACCGCCTGTCTAGTTTTTTTTATTTGTTTTTAGCCTCAATCCACTGCGCCATATATTGAGTGCTGCGCATTGTGTGGTGTTTGAGCATTTGGCCTGTAAAATTTGCTTCGCGGTGAGCTTGTAATTTCTCTTTAATCAATTGAATTTTAATGATTAAATTATTAGATAAAAGCTGTTTGTCGTAGTGCGTTTTTAATATCGTATTACCGGCTGTTTGTGCCTGCGTAAATAAACTTTTATTTTGATACAGAGCCACAGCGGCATCGGCAAATTGCTGCGGCTCATTTTCAACCACACCACTCCAAGGTAAATCATGGTGCATACCCTCACTACCAATTGTCGTTGTAACACTGGGTGTTTGCATGATCATCGCCTCTAACAGCTTTCCTTTAATGCCAGCACCAAAACGCAGTGGTGAGATGCACACACGCGCACTTTCCATTACTTGATAGGCATCATGCGCCCAACCTTTTATTAAAAAGCCAGTTTTGGGGTTATTAAGCGCGGTGGCCTTTGGCGGTGGGTAAGAGCCATAAATATGTAACTCAGCCTGCGGTAATTGTTTACGAATGAGCGGCCAAATTTGCTGTAAATAGAGTACGGCATCCCAGTTTGGGGCGTGGCGAAAATTACCTATGGTCATAAAGTGTTGGCGTTGCTCAAACGATTTAGTTTGCTCAGGGAGTGAGCTTAAATCGACCATAAAAGGCAGATGATGCAATAAGTTACTGTCGACTTTAAATACATCAGCAAGTAATTGCATTTCATAACTTGAGATAATTAAACTTAAATCACAGCGTAAAATAGCGGCTATTTCTCGTTTGGCGATGTCAGAATGTAAATCACTATGATTAAATGCTCGGTTGCCTTTATGCGCTTCATGGCGGGCATTGCGTAAGCATTGTAAATCTTCAGTATCAAGGATTTTTACTGCGTTAGGGCAATGTTTATCTACTCGCCAGCCAAATTGTTCTTCCATCATAAAACGGTCAAACATGACGATATCAGGGGCGTAGTTGGTAATATATTCATCAAAACTTGCACAATTAAGGGCAATAGTTGCGCTGCTGATCCCGTAGTCATCCAGATTAACCATATGCTCGGTTTTTTGAGCGGGACTGGCAAATTCAACCGCCCAATTTTCATTTTTAAACGCTTTTAATAGCGACATCATATGAGTGCCTGCCGCTGATGAATTTGGTTCTGGCCATACATAGCCAATTACTAAGACTTTTTTCATTGACTTGAATCTCTTACTTGCAGATGAACATCGACTAAGGTACGCACCGCAGGAGTGCCTTGATTAAGTAATTCTTGCAGTACTTGGCAAGTATGCTTACCAATATCGTCCGCATTGATGGTGACACTGCTTAATGAGGGAGACATTAAACATGAATCAGCTAAATCATCAAAACCGACTACTTTTATATCCTTACCGGGTATCAAACCATGTTGGCGAATGGCTTCTATGACACCGTATGCAATAACATCATTAAAACAAATAATCGCTTTAGTCGCAGGGTATTGCGCATGCAACGTAGCAAAAGCATCGCGCCCGCCTTGACGGTTCGTGGCGGCGGTGATCGTTGGTTTGTGTTGATGGATATTAAACTGCTTTAAGGCACTGTGAAAACCACTTAAACGTTCATGATGATCAGAAATATCATCAGTTCCACCTATAAAAGCGATATCCTCAATACCTTGTTGTAAAATATGGCTAGTGGCTAGATGAGTGCCTTTTTTATTGTCCGGCAATATTGTCGGGGCGGCACAAAAAGCCACTTCGCGCATAATGTGAATGACCGGGAAACCACTATTGATAAGTTCATCAACCCACTGCTGGGTAGTTCCCGGGGCAGGACACATGATAAATGCGGCAACATTATATTCTTTGAGTGTTTTAACAACTTGTGTTTGGCGCTCAACATTTTCGGCGGTGTTCACTAACATCGGCAGCATACCAAGGGCATGAATATGGTTTTCAAGTCCTACCGCTATTTGCGCAGAGTAAGGGTTAGTTAAGTCATTAATAACTAACGCCACTAAGTTAGAGCGGCGACTTCTCAGTGCTGCTGCATCTCTATTATATACATAGCCAAGCTTATCAATGGCATGCAATACTTTTTCTTTGCTTTTATCACTGACTTTGTCACTGTGTGTAAGCACTAACGACACCGTTGACTTAGAAACTTGAGCTTCTCTGGCAACGTCAAAAATAGTTATTTTATCGGTTTTTGTTTTCATGTTAATTATGCGTCAGCAATTGCTTGAACGAAGGCGCCAGTTTAACGTAGTTTGAGCTAATAAGTCATCTATCGGCGTTATTGAAGCGAGAATCGCAAAAACTTTATGAATGTTGCAAAACATGTTTAGATACAGCTATTAATAATAAAAAATCAAGGATACACCATGAAAGGCATCAGGCTGTTATTAGCGTTAGTGCTGAGCGTAAGTATTTCAGGCTCGGTACTTGCTGCACAAGGCTATCAAACCCCTTCAAGTGATTTAGCCGCTCTGGTTGATGCTAAATTAGCACCGAGTAGCTACCTATCGGCTGATGGTCAATGGTTAGCGCTGTTTGAGCGTAAACGTGTTGAAACATTAGATGATTTAGCAAAAGAAGAATTGAAATTGGCGGGTATAAAGTTAAACCCGGCAAACTTTTCACGCTCACGTCCTCGCACTAAATTTAGTGCGTTACAAGTTAAACATATTGCGACTGGCGCTGTGATTACCGTTAATAATTTACCTCAAGGGGTGATCCGCTCACCTAAATGGTCAAGTAATAGCGAATATTTAGCGTTTATTGTTGAGCAACCAACTCAGGCGCAATTGTGGGTGTATAACGCCGAAACTAAACAAGCACGTCAGTTGTCAACTGTGGCTCTTAATTCAGTGCTAACAGCTACTCCTTATCAATGGTTACCAGATAGCACGGCAATTGTTGCTAACCAAGCGGTTAACCTTGGCAAGCCGAAATTAGTTAGTGATGCAAATAGCGTTGTGCCGGTTATTCAACAAAGTAGCGGTCAAAAAGCGCCAGCACGGACTTACCAAAATTTATTAACCAGCCCGTTTGATGAGTTGCAGTTCAAGTTTTACGGCCAAGGTCAATTAACTTATATTCCCCTGAGCGGTGGTGCGTTATCGATTGGCAAACCAGCATTATTTAAATCATTTTCGATCTCGCCTGATTCAACCAATATTTTAGTAGCCACTATCGACGAACCATTTTCGTATCAAGTACCCTATAGCCGCTTTGCGACAACGTGGCAGGTGCTTGGCATGCGTGGTTATACGTTAGCGCAATTGTCTAAACAGCCACTGGCCGACAACATTCCACAAGGTTATGACAGTGTGCGAACGGGTCGTCGTGATTTTCAGTGGCGTGATGACCAAGGTGCTGAGATCATTTGGGCGCAGGCGCAAGATGGCGGCGATATGAAAACCGATGTGCCGTATCATGATCATCTATATAGTTTACGCTCACCTTTTAAACGTGAACCAAAACTATTTGCTAAACTAGAACGACGTTTTTCAGGTATTGAGTGGGCGAATGAAAACGTTGCGTTTTTAACCGAGTGGCGTTTTAGTGATCGCCAGTTACGTACCTATGTGATCCAACCACGCGATGCGGATAATAACCGCGTATTGTTTTCACAGCGCAGCTATAACGATGCTTATAAAGATCCGGGCGACGCTATTTATGAGCGAAATGATCTCGGTGTAAACGTTATTAAAGTGGTTGGTGGACGTTATATATTTTTGCGCGGTGATGGTGCGTCAGAGCAAGGGAATGTGCCATTTTTAGATCAGTACGACATTAAGACCAATACAACCAAACGTTTATGGCAATCAAAAGCGCCATATTACGAGCGAGTTCGTGCCATGCTTGATGATGAAGGTGAGCGATTAATTACTATTCGTGAATCTAAGACCGAACAACCTAACTTCTTTATTCGCGATTTAGATGCCGACACTCTGACTCAGCTCACTACCTTTGAGCATCCATACCCGGCGTTTAAAGGGGTGACTAAAGAACTTGTGCGTTACCAACGTGATGACGGTGTTGAACTCTCTGGTACGCTATATTTACCTCCAGGTTACGATAAAACGCAAGGTCCATTACCTGTATTAATGTGGGCATACCCACTGGAATATAAAGATAAAGCAGTTGCATCGCAAGTACGTGAATCGCCGTACGAATTTACCTACATAGGTTATTGGGGGCCAATGCCTTACCTCGCAAAAGGTATTGCTGTATTTGATGATCCGAAGATGCCAATCGTCGGTGTTGATGGTAAAGAGCCAAATGATTTATTTAGAAAGCAGTTAGTTGCAAGTGCCAAAGCTGCGGTAGATGTGCTGGTCGAAAAAGGCATTGCAGATAAAGATAAAATCGCCATTGCAGGCCACTCATATGGCGCCTTTATGGTAGCAAACTTATTAGCTCACAGTGATTTATTCAAAACCGGTATTGCCCGCAGTGGCGCCTATAACAGGACCTTGACACCGTTTGGGTTTCAAGGAGAAGAACGTGATTTTTGGCAAGCACAGGATGTATACGCCAATATGTCACCGTTTTTTCATGCTGAAAAAATTAACGAGCCGATGTTAATGATCCACGGCCAAGAAGACCCGAATTCAGGCACCTTCCCGATGCAAAGCGAGCGTATGTACGCTGCGCTAAAAGGTTTAGGTAAAGAAGCGCGTTTAGTGATGCTACCTTACGAAGCTCACGGTTATCGTGCCCGTAAAAGCTTATTACATGTTTTATGGGAACAAGAGCAGTGGCTGGATAAATATTTGTTAAGTGACGAAGCTCCTGCAAGCGATGCTCAAGCAAATACTGAACCTTCTGTTTCAGAGTAAATTGAAAGCGCGGTTTATGCCGCACTTGTTAATTTAATTATATGGGGAAGAAGACCCACCCTTAATCTCAGGGCACCCTCCC